>DASWFH010000329.1:0-7353 GCA_036394355.1 Allostellaceae bacterium
TGGACGCGCGCGGCATTGGCCATGTTCTCGTCTACCATCTCGCTGATGCCGAGCGCGGCCAGCTCGGCCGAGAGCTGCAGCCGGTCGCCGATGACGCGCTTCACCGCCGCCGCGGCGCCGGTGGCGTCCAGCGGCAGCCGGCCGCCGGAAAACGTCGCGGCATCGATGCGCCCGAGGACGAGATCGGCGTCGGTGACGGTGGGCTCGCTGCCGCCGCGCCCGTAGCAGACGGGCCCAGGCTCGGACCCGGCGCTGTCGGGGCCGACGCTGATGCGGCCCAGCGCGTCGATGCGCGCGATCGAGCCGCCGCCGGCGCCGATCTCGACCATCTCGATGACGGGGATGCGCAAAGGCAGGCCGCTGCCCTTCTTGAAACGGTAGATGCGCGCCACCTCGAAGACGCGGCTGGTCTGCGGCTTGGCATCGTCGATGAGGCAGATCTTGGCGGTCGTGCCGCCCATGTCGTAGGACAGCACCTGCGCGAGGCCGCATTGCTGCGCCACGTGGCTCGAGAAGATGGCGCCGCCGGCCGGACCGGATTCGACCAGCCGCACCGGGAAGCGGATCGCCGTCGCGACGGTGGTGACGCCGCCGCCCGACATCATCAGGAACAGCGGACAGGCGAAGCCTGCGGCGGCGAGGTCGCGCTCGAGATTGGCGAGATAGCGCCCCATCAGCGGTTGGACATAGGCGTTGGCGCAGGCGGTGGAGAAGCGCTCGTATTCGCGCATCTCCGGCGACACGTCGCAGGAGAGCGTCACCGCGAGATGCGGCAGGCGTTCCGCCAATAGCGCGCCGACGCGGCGCTCATGCATCGGGTTGGTGAAGCTGTGCAGGAAGCCGACCGCGGCCGCCTGTACGTCCTCGGCGGCGAGCCGGGCGGCGATGCTGTCGATATCGCTCTCGTCCAGCGGCACGAGCACCTTGCCTTTGGCGTCGATGCGCTCGCGGATGGGAAAGCGCAGGCGGCGCGGCACCAGCGGCGGCGGCAGGTCGATATTGATGTCGTACTGCTCGAAGCGGTTTTCGTGCCGGATCTCGATGGTGTCCCGGAAGCCCTCGGTCGTGACGAGCGCGGTCTTGGCGCCTTTGCGCTCGATCAGCGCATTGGTGGCGAGGGTGGTGCCGTGGATGACGAGCGCGACTTGCGCCGGCATGATGCCCGCTGCGGCGAGCACCGTCTGCATCGCCTCGAGCACGCCACGCTCCGGAGCGGCGGATGTCGTCAGGATCTTCGCCGTCCAACGCCGGCCGCCGGCTTCGAGCGCGACGTCCGTGAAGGTGCCGCCGATATCGACGCCGAGCCGCGCGCTACTGCCGGGTTCGCTCAATCCGTCCTCGCTGGCGCCGAAGCGGCCTTGGCGGCCACTCCTAGGCACGGCCAGGAGGCGTGTCAACGGCGCCAGCGCCTCGCTGCCACGCCATCGCCTTGGCTATCCGCCATCTCGGCAGCCAGGCGCGGCCGGGCGACGGTGCGGCTCTTCTTGATTGCGAAAACTGCGCGACCACATAGGTACGGATTGTACGCATCGAGCGTGGGCGGGCGAGCGACGGCGGCGGCGAACATTAAAATTACCAAACGAACCCAATTTTGAGCGGAAACGCTGGAAAGGGCGTGGGAGCGGGCGCTCGTTATCCGGCGTTCTCCAAGCGGTAGGATATCTTGCGGCGCTCGCGCGGAGCGCGGGCGTGGAGGCGGCTCATGAAGAAGCTACTGATCGGGATTGCAATTGTCGTCGTGCTGCTGATCGCCGTGGTGATCGCCGCGCCGTTCTTCATCCCGGTCGACACCTACAAGTCGAAGCTGATCGCCGCGGTCAAGGACTCCACAGGGCGCGACCTGCGCATCGACGGCAAGATGTCGTTCTCGCTGTTCCCGACGCTGGGCCTCGAAGCCAACGACGTGTCCTTCTCCAACCCGCCGGGCGCGAGCAGCAAGGACATGGCGAAGCTCGGCAAGTTGCAAGTGCAGCTGCAGGTGCTGCCGCTGCTGCATCGCGACATAGAGATCAAGCGCCTAGTGCTGATCGATCCGGTGATCGACCTCGAGGTCGACAAGCAGGGACGCCCGAACTGGCAGTTCGCCGCCGCACCGGCGCAGCCCGCGCCCGCTAAGCAACCCGAGAAGCCGGCAGCGGGCGGCGGCCCCAGCTTGTCGGAGCTGCGGCTCGACGATGTGCGCCTCGTCAACGGCCGCGTCACCTACCTCGACCAGCGCAGCGGCGAGAAGCAGGAACTCAGCGAGATCGGCATGACCTTGTCGCTGCCCAGCCTCGACGGGCCCTTCGCCGCCGACGGCGCTGCGACCTGGCGCAACGAGAAGATGACGCTCAACGCTTCCCTGGCCAAGCCGCGCGCCTTCATGGACGGCAAGACGAGCGCCGCCGCACTGAAGCTGGCGGCGAAGCCGATCAGCTTCGACTTCAAGGGCGAGGGGGCGGGCTCGATGCCGCTGAAGCTCGACGGCGCGGTCGATCTCCAGGTCCCCTCGGTGCGCGGTCTGGCGAGTTGGGCGGGCACGCCGCTCAAGCTGCCAGGCACCGGCTTCGGGCCGCTCGCCATTTCCGGCAAGGTCAACATGGCCGGCAGCAAGATCGCGTTCAGCGACGCCAGCCTCGCCCTCGACAACATGAAGGCCAAGGGCGAGCTCGCCCTCGACAGCGCCGGCGTTCGGCCGGCGCTCAAGGGCCGGCTCGACGTCGACAAGCTCGATGCCAACCCCTACCTGCCGCCGGAGACGCAGGCCAAGGCGGCGCCGAGCGGCGGCACTGCCGGCGGGGCGGGCGGCGAGGCGGCGAAGTCCGGCTGGAGCGACGAGCCGCTCGATCTCACCCCGCTCAAATCCGCCGATGTCGATTTCGCGCTGAGCGCCGGCGGCCTGCAATATCGCAAGATCCAGGTCGGCAAGAGCGTGCTCGCGCTCAAGCTCAACGACGGCCGCTTCGAGGCCGACCTTACCGAGCTCGCGCTCTACAAGGGCGCCGGCAAGGGCAAAGTCGTAGTCGATGGCAGCGGCGCGGTACCGGGCATCGAGGCCGATTTCAACCTGAGCGGCGTGCAGGTCCAGCCGCTGCTGAATGACGCCGCCGATCTCGACCGCCTCTCCGGCGTGGGCGGCTTTACCACGGCGGTCAATGGGCACGGCAAGAGCCAGCGCGAGATCATCGGCGCCCTCAATGGCAAGGGCGACTTCAACCTCGCCAACGGCGTCATCAAGGGGCTGAATCTGGTGGCGATGGTGAAGAATGCCGCCGCGTCCTTCCAAGGGGCGCAACGCGGCACCGACCAGACCGATTTCGCCGCGCTGACCGGCACCTATACCATCACCAACGGCATCCTGCACAACAACGATCTGCAGCTCAAATCGGCGGAAGTACCGATGACCGGCGCCGGCACCGTCGACCTGCCGCACCGCACCGTCGATTACAAGATCACGCCCAAGATCGCCGGCGCCGTCGCCGTGCCGGTGGTGATCAAGGGGCCGTGGGACAATCTCAGCTACCAGCCCGACCTCGCCGGCATGGTCGGCGATCCCTCGAAGCTGCTGCAGGGCGGCACCAAGGGGCTGAGCGATGCGCTCAAGGGCCAGCCCAAAGTCGACGACGTTCTCAAGGGGTTGCTGGGCGGACAGAAGAAGTAGAAATAGTGCGGGTCGACACCCGCCGCAGGAGATCAATAGAACATAGAGCGCGCGCGCAACCGGCCCGCTCCGCGTGCAGGCCGCAGGAATTGACTAAACTGCCGGTTAACTTCCCTGTGGCAAGATTGCGGCATGGCGAACATCGACGCCAGTGCCGAGCCGGTTGCGACCCCCGCCCTATCCATGTGGGGGCGCTTCAGGCTGCCGGGCGGCTTCGCCCGCTCGCGCGAAGGGATCATCTCCTTCGTGTTCTGCAGCCTGGCGGCGCTGCCGGCGGCCGTTCTCTGCTATGTCTCGTACCAGTCGGCGATGGCCGGCGTCCTCGGGGAAAGCCGCTATGCCATCATCACCGCCACGGCGGTGCTGCTGGCGAGCTGCCTCATCGCCTTCCAGCTCATGCTGCTGAACTACCGCCGCAAGGGCGTCGAGATCGAGCAGCGCGCCTATGAGCGCCTCGCCGAAGCGGTCGAGAGTCTGAACGACGGCGTCAGCCTCTACGATCCGCAGGGCCGCCTCATCCTCAGCAACGCGGCGCAGCGCCGGCAGCGCGATCCCGGTCGTGCCGAGATCGCCCAGGGGCCCGACGGACGCTGGCTGCAGATCCGCGAATCGCGCACCGCCTCGGGCAATCTCGTGCGCGTCGAAACCGACATCACCGATCTCATGCAGCATGAGGCGGCATTGCGCCGCGCCAAGGACGAGGCCGAGAGCGCGAACCGCGCCAAGTCGGAATTCCTGGCCATGATGAGCCACGAGCTGCGCACGCCCTTGAACGCGATCATCGGCTTTTCCGAGGTGATGCACGACGGGCTGTTCGGGTCGCTGCAGCCGCGCTACCAGGAATACCTCAAGGACATCAAGGACAGCGGCCAGCATCTCCTGCAGATCATCAGTGACATCCTCGACATGTCGAAGCTCGATGCCGGCAAGGCGACGCTGTCGGAGAGCCTGTGCGACGTCGCGCTCATCATCAAGCGCTGCCAGCGCCTGATGGCCCACCGCGCGGAAAGCGGGCGCGTGCTGATCGAGGCGCGACTGCCGCCGGACCTGCCGGGCGTCTGGGCCGACGAGCTCAAGCTGCGGCAGATCGTCCTCAACCTTCTGTCCAACGCGGTGAAATTCACCCGCGCGGGCGGCCGCGTCGCCGTCACCGCTCGCGATCTCGGACCCAATGACACGAGCGGCGGGCTCGTCATCGTGATCGCCGACAACGGGATCGGCATGGCCGCCGAGAGCATCCCGCTGGCGCTAGCGCCCTTCCGCCAGATCGACAATCGCCTCGACCGCAAATACGAGGGCACCGGGCTGGGGCTGCCGCTCAGCAAGGGACTGGTCGAGCTGCATGGCGGCGTGCTCGACATCAAGAGCCAGATCCATCTCGGCACCACCGTGACGATCCGCCTCCCGGCCGCGCGCCGGCGGGTTCGCGCAGCGGCCGACCTGCCGGGCAACCGTCAGGCGGCGGCGGTGCGCTGAGGCACCGTTCGCACCCGAAGCATCGATGCCGGGGTATTAACCACCCGCTGTCACAGACCGATACCAGGCGAGGATCTCCTCGCCGGTCCAGAACGCGACGCCGGGATGCCGGCTCGCATATTCCAGGAACGCCTCGAGATACTTGATCCGGTGCGGCACGCCACTGATGTAGGGGTGGATGGCGATCGATAGGAACTTGGCGCGCATGGCACCTTCCGTGTAGAGCCGGTCGAACTGGTCGACCGAGCGGCGCAGCAGCTCGTCGGCGCGATGATGCTGCACGATCATCATGGGGATGTCGTTGAGCTCGACCGTGTAGGGCAGCGTCACCAGCGGCCCGTGCGCGGTGCGGATCTCGGTCGGCTCGTCGTCATAGACCCAGTCGCCGATATACTGCACGCCCGCCTCGGCCAGCAGCTCCGGCGTCTCGTAGGTCTGCGTGAGGCCGGGCCCGAGCCAGCCGACGGGACGCTTGCCGGTGAATTTCTGCAGCAGGTCGAGCGACTGGCGGATGGTGGCGCGCTGGTCCTCGAGCTTGTGGATCGGGCCCTGCACATAGCTGTGGCCCATGAACTCCCACTGGCGCTCGCGCGCCGCTGCGGCGACGCGCGGATAGCTCTCGACCACCTTGGCGTTGATCGACAGCGTTGCCTTGATGTTGAAGCGGTCGAACGCCGCGAAAAAGCGCCAGACGCCGACGCGCATCCCATACTCGTGCCAGCTCCAATTGGGCAGGTCGGGGATGAGCGGCACGCCGGTCGGCGCCGGCAGCACCTGGCGCGCCATGGCGCGATCGATCTCCCATTCCTCGAGATTGACGATCGGCCAGACGATGAGCCGCAGGCCGCTGGGCAGCGTCAGCGGCGTACGGTCGACGATGGCGGAAAAGGGGGCGCGGTCGCGCGGCTTCATGGGGCGCTCAGGCTCGCGAAGGAACGGGGGCCGAGCGGGCAGCATAGCCCGCTCGGCCGCCGCGGCAAGCCGGAAGCGCCGGGAGGCGTATGACGCGCGCGTGGCGATGGCTGGGAAAGATTCAGGCAATTTCCTGACGCGCCGCCGCTTGGCGCAGCGCGGCGCCGATCTCGGCCACCACGCTCGCCCAGTCGCCACGCCTGGGCTGGCGAAAGAGGCGCTGGCTGGCATACCAGGGATTGTCGGCGCCGGAGCGATGGTAGCGCCAGTCCGGCAGGAAGGTCAGCGCCACCCAGCTCGGGCGGCCGAGCGCACCGGCCAGATGCGCGACCGATGTGTCCACCGTGATCATCAGGTCGAGCACGGTCATCGCCGCCGCCGTCTCGGCGAAATCGGTCAGGTGCGGGCTGAGATCGACGAGGCGATCGCCGAGGCCGTGCTCGGCGAGCTCGGCCACGCGCGGGCCGACCTGCAGATTGTAGAAGCGGGTGCCGGGCACCTCGAGCAGCGGCAGGAAGGCGGCGAGCGTCGCCGAGCGGTTGCGGTCGTTGGACTGCTCGGGATTGCCGCTCCAGGCCAGGCCGACACGTAGCCCGGCGCCGGGTGGGTCGATGCGCGCGTGCCAGCGCGCCACGGCGTCCTCCGGCGCGCGAAGATAGCCTTGCGTCGCCGGTATGGTCGCGCGCGTCGTCTGGTAAAGCCGCGGCAGGCTTGCCAGCGGCATGAGGAAGTCGAAGGGCGGCACCGCGCCGCCGACATCGTGGCAGCTCGCCACGCCCGGGAGGTCGCCGAGCAGGCGGCGCAGCGGCGGCTGCACCGCCAGCACCACGGTGCCGCCGCGCTCGGCCATCAGCGGCGCGTAACGGCAGAACTGGATGGTGTCGCCGAGGCCTTGCTCGGCGTGGAGCACGAGTGTCTTGCCCTGCAGCGGGCTGCCGTCCCACATCACCGAGCGGAAGAAGGCGCGCTTCTGCCGCTTGTTCTTGAGCCGCCACTCATAGCCTTCCCAGCCTTCCGCCCAGCGGTCGAGATGCAGCAGCAGGCGGCCGTGATTGAAATTGGCATCGGGGTGCAGCGGCTCGAGGGCGAGGGCGCGCTCGTACCAGGCGAGCGCCTGGTGGAAATCGGCCTCGATCTCCCACAGCGTGCCGCGGTTGTTCACGGCGTCGGGCGAGTTGGGCGCCAGCGCCAGTATCTCCTCGGCGAGCGCGAGCGCTTCGGCGTCGCGGCGCTGCCGCAACAGAACGGCGCCGAGATTGAGATGGGCGGGCGCGAAATCCGGGCGCAGCCGGATGGCGCGGCGGAACGACTCCTCCGCCTCCGCA
>DASWFH010000330.1:0-3806 GCA_036394355.1 Allostellaceae bacterium
GCGGTCGAGGAAGGAGAGCGGCCGGTCGATCATCGCGCACCCCCCGCCGCACCGCGCTGTAGCGCCACCGCCTCGACCGCATCGACGATCGCGTGATAGCCGGTGCAGCGGCAGTAATTGCCGGACAGATGGTCGCGGATCTCGGCGCGGCTCGGCCGCGGCGTGTCGCGCAACAGCTCGGCCGCGGCGACGAGAATGCCGGCGGTGCAGAAGCCGCATTGCAGCGCGTTGCGCGCGTGAAAGGCGGCCTGCAGATCGGCGATCTCGCCGCTCTGCGACAAGCCCTCGATGGTCTCGACGCGGGCGCCGTCGAGCTGCGCGGCAAAGATCAGGCAGGCGCGCACCGCCGCGCCGTCGATGCGCAGCGTGCAGGCGCCGCACACGCCGTGCTCGCAGCCGGCTCGCGTGCCGGTGAATCCCAGCTCCTCGCGCAGGAAATCGATCAGGTTCTGCCGCGCCGGGACGCGCCGCGCGACCGCCTCGCCATTGACGGTGAGGCGGATGTCGACCGCCTCGCTCATGCCGTGCTTCCGGCGAGCGCGTCGACACCGCGCGCCAGCAGCACGCGCGCCAGGTGCAGCTTGGTGGCACCGTCGGCCTGCAGATCGCCGGGCGGATCGAGATCCTCGCCGAGCGCCTCCTGCGCCGCGGCGATGCGATCGCGGAGCACTCCCCCATCGAGTGCGCCGGCGGCCGCCCTCGCTTCGACCGGCTTCTCGCCGACGCCGAAGAACACCAGCCGCGGCGCGCGCACGACGCCATCCTCGATCCTCGCCGTGATGGCGAGGCCGACCATCGCGTAGTCGCCGCGCCGGCGCGCCAGCTCCAGGAACGCCGTGCGCGTGCCCCGCGCCGGTTTGGGGATGTCGATGGCGGTGACGATTTCGTCGGGCGCCAGCGCGGTCTCGTAGAGCCCCTTGAAGAACGCGCGCGCGGCGACGCGGCGCTCGCCCCGCGCGCTCGCGACATGGATGAGGGCGTCGAGCGCCACGGCGCAGGCCGGCAGCTCGGCGGCCGGATCCGCTTGGGCCAGGCTGCCGCCGAAGGTGCCGCGGTTGCGGATGGCGGGATGGGCGATGTGCGGGATGGCCTGATGGATCAGCGGCGCGAGCCGTGCGACGAGCTGCGAGCGGCCGAGCTCGGCATAGCGCGCCAACGCGCCGATGCGCAAGCCGCCGTCGCGCTCGGCGACGGCGCCGAGCCCAGGCAGGGAGTTAATGTCGATGAGGAGGCGCGGCTCGAGCAGGCGCATGTTGAGCGCGGGCACGAGGCTCTGCCCGCCGGCGAGGATCTTCGCCTCGTCGCCCTCGGCCGCCAGCACGCCAAACACCTCGTCGAGCGCGCGCGCCCGCATATAGCTCAGCTTCGGCGCTTTCAGTGCTTCCCTCCCCAATCCGGGCGGAAGCTTAGCATTTCCGGCCGACGCGCCGAACCCGAGTCAGCGGTCGGTCATTCGCTCGCCAGGACGAGGTTGCGCAGGATGGGGTAGACCTGGTTCTGCCAGCGCTTGCCGCTGAAGACGCCGTAATGGCCGACGCCCGGTTGCAGGTGGTGGCGCTTGAGGTAGGGGCGCAGGCCGGTGCAGAGCTCGTGCGCGGCGACGGTCTGCCCGACGGCGCAGATGTCGTCGCGCTCGCCCTCTACGGTGAGCATGGCCGTGCGGCGGATGGCACGCGGGTCGACTGGCCGGCCGCGCCATTGGAGCTCGCCGCGTGCCAGGCGAAACTCCTGGAACACCCACTGCACCGTCTCGAGGTAGAACTCCGCCGGCAGGTCGAGCACGGCGAAATACTCGTCGTAGAAATTCTTGACGAGGCGCGCCTTCTCGTCCTCGCCCTTGGCGAGGTGGTTGAAGAGATCGGCATGCGCCTTCACATGGCGCTCGATATTCATGCTCATGAAGGCGGCGAGCTGCACGAAGCCGGGATAGACGCGCCGCCCGCCGCCCTTGTAGCGGTGCGGGACGGCGGCGATCAGGTTGCGCTCGAACCAGTCGATCGGCCGTCCGGTCGCGAGCCGGTTGACTTTGGTCGGGTTGACGCGTGGGTCGATCGGGCCGGCCATGAGGGTCATGCTGCGCGGCACCGCCGGGTTGCCCGATTCCGCCATGATGGCGGCCGCGGCCAGGGTCTGCACGCAGGGCTGGCACACCGCGACGACATGGGCGCCCGGGCCCATCGCCTCGAGAAAGCGCATGATGTGCTCGACATATTCGTCGAAGCCGAAGCGCCCGTGCTTGCGGTCGACGTCGCGCGCATTGTGCCAATCGGTGATGTAGACGTCGTGCTCGGGCAGGAGGGTCTCGACCGTCGCCCGCAGCAGCGTCGCGAAATGGCCGGACAGCGGCGCCACCAGCAGCACGCGCGGCTGCGCCCTGTCGATATCCTTGGCGAAGCGGAGCAGCGTGCCGAAGGGCGTGACATGCGCCGCCTCCTCCCGCACGACGATGTCGCGGTTGCCGACCTTCACCGTGGCGATGCCGAAGGCCGGCCGCTCGTGGCTCAACCCGGCTCGGGCGATCAGCTCATAGGCGGCGCGCAGATTGCGCAGCGGCACGCTGCGGCCCATCCCGGTCGGCATGAACGCCGGCAGCGCCAGCTGCGCCCAGGAGCGTACCGGCTTCATCATGCGGGAATGCGCTTCGTAAGCCAGGTAGTGCATACGGCCTGATTCTTGCTGTCATCGGGCTGCCGCCGATGCGAAGAGCCGGTGCATATTGGATGCCAGCACGAAGAGTCGGCGAAATCAGCGTTGCGCGGGCCTATCGGCCGCATTTTTGAGCATCGCTGGTGAAATGAGGTGCAGAAGGACGGTGACGGCAAGGCACGGATGGCGGCGATGAGCAAGACCACGCTCACCATCAGCAGCAAGAACTACTCCTCCTGGTCGTTGCGCGGCTGGCTGCTGTGCAAGATGGCCGGGCTCGCCTTCGCGGAGAAACCGCTGCCCAGCTCCGACCCGTCCACCCGCGCCGAGCTGCTGCTGCTGTCGCCCTCCTTCCTGGTGCCGTGCCTCACCCACGAGGGCATCGCCATCTGGGACACGCTGGCGATCGCCGAATATCTGCACGAGCTGCGGCCGGAAGCCGGCCTGCTGCCGGCCGACCGCGCCGCCCGCGCCCACTGCCGCGCGATCTGCGGCGAGATGCATTCGGGTTTCGCCAATCTGCGCTCCGCCCTGCCGATGAACCTCAAGGCGCATCATCCGGGCTTCAAGGTGTGGGCCGGCGCCCAGGCCGACATAGACCGCGTGCTCGCCATCTGGCGCGACTGCTTCGCCACCTACAAGGGCCCCTACCTGTTCGGCGAATTGAGCATGGCCGACGCCATGTACGCGCCGGTCTGCACGCGTTTCCTGACCTATGACGTGACGCTCGACGCCGCCGCTTCGGCCTATTGCCGGCGCATCATGGCGCTGCCCTATATGCTCGAATGGGCCGCCGCCGCCCAGGCGGAGAGCGAAGAGGTCGAAGAGCTCGACGTCGAATTCTGAGCCACGCCTCCCAGGCTCGCGCGCCTGGAGCCGACCCTCCCACCCACGGCCGGACCGGTGGACGCTGCGCGCCGCGCCCTTTACGATGGTGCCGAAACGCGCCCCAAGCGGCCTCGCAGCACCGCGCGTGGCGGCTCATAACATCGGGAGGAAGGCATGGTAACTCGTCGAGACCTGCTCAAAGCCGGCGCCGCCGCCGGCGCCGTGGCGTCGGGGCTGACGCGGGCCTTCGCCGCCGCACCCATGCCGTCGACAGCCGTCGATTTCGACGTGCCGCGCGGCGCTTGCGATTGCCATGTCCATGTCTTCCCCGA
>DASWFH010000331.1:0-8983 GCA_036394355.1 Allostellaceae bacterium
CAAGATCAACGCCAAGGCGGCGTTCGACGGCGCGGTGTGGCAATGGCACCAGGATTACGCCACCTGGTACGAGGATGACGACATGCCTCAGCCGCGCGCCATGAACATCGCCCTCTTCCTCGCCGAGGCCAACGAGTTCAATGGCCCGCTGATGTTCATCCCCAAGAGCCACCGCCTGGGCCGGCTCGAGGCCGGGCACGACGTGACCACCACCAGCTATCCGCTGTGGACCATCGACCACGCGACGATCACGCGCCTCGTGGAAGAGGGCGGCATCGTCGCGCCGAAGGGACCGCCCGGCTCGGCGCTGCTGTTCCACGGCAACCTCGTGCACGCCTCGGGCTCCAACCTGACGCCGTGGTCGCGCTGGATCGTCTATCTCTCGCTCAACCGCTGCGACAACGCCATCCGCCGCTTCAAGCGCCCGACCTGGATCGCCAACCAGGATTTCACGCCCATCGACATGCTGCCCGACGACTGCCTGGTCCAGCAGGCGCGGCGCGAGCAGGCGGTGGCGTAGGAGCCTGACGATCAACAGCCCCCTCACCCCGACCCTCTCCCGCAAGGGGAGAGGGGGTTATCGAGGGCGCTCCCGAATCCCTCTCCCCTTGCGGGAGAGGGAGGGTGAGGGGGCTAACGGAGCGAGCCGATGAACCTGTCCACCAAACTCAAGGCACGCGCCGAGGCGGGCCACCCCGTGCGCGTCGGGCTCATCGGCGCGGGCAAGTTCGGCTCGATGTTCCTGGCGCAGGCGCCGCGCACGCCGGGCCTGCACATCGCCGCCATCGCCGACCTCGCGCCGGCGCGCGCGCGGGACGCGCTCGCGCGCGTCGGCTGGCCGGCCGAGCAATCTGCGGCGCGCTCGGTCGAGGACGCGGTCAAGCGCGGCGGCACCTTCATCACCGACGACGCCGCGGCGATGATCGCGTCGCCAGGCATCGAGGTGGCGATCGATGCCACCGGGCATCCGCCATCGGGCATCCGCCATGCGCTGCTGTGCTGCGCGCATGGCAAGCACGTCGTCATGGTCAATGTCGAGGCCGACGTCCTCGCCGGGCCGCTACTGGCGCGCCGCGCCGCCGCGGCGGGAATCGTCTATTCGATGGCCTATGGCGATCAGCCCGCGCTCATCGCCGAGCTGGTGGATTGGGCGCGCGCCGCGGGATTCGAGGTGGCCGCCGCCGGCAAGGGCACCAAATACCTGCCGCAGTACCACGCCTCGACGCCCGACACGGTGTGGGGCCATTACGGGCTCACGCCGGAGCAGGCGAAGCTCGGCGGCATGAACGCGCAGATGTTCAACTCCTTCCTCGACGGCACGAAGTCGGCGATCGAGATGGCGGCGGTGGCGAACGCCACCGGCTTGGCGCCGGCGCCCGGCGGCCTGGGATTCCCTGCTTGCGGTGTCGACGACCTGCCGCGACTGCTGAAGCCCGCGAGCGAAGGCGGCGTGCTCGCGCATCGAGGCCAGGTCGAGGTGATCTCCTCGCTCGAGCGCGACGGGCGGCCGGTGTTCCGTGATCTGCGCTGGGGCGTCTACGTCACCTTCGCGGCGCCGGACGACTACGTACGCCGCTGCTTCGGCGAATACGGCCTCGTCACCGACCCGAGCGGGCGCTACGCGGCGATGTACAAGCCTTATCACCTCATCGGCCTCGAGCTCGGCATCTCCGTCGCCAGCGTCGCGCTGCGCGGCGAGGCGACCGGCGCGGCCACCGGCTTCCGCGGCGACGCCGTCGCCACCGCCAAGCGCGACCTCAAGGCCGGCGAAATACTCGACGGCGAGGGCGGCTTCACCATCTGGGGCCGCCTCATGCCGGCGGTGGATTCGCTGGCGCGCGGCTGCCTGCCGATCGGGCTCGCCCATGGCGTCAAGCTCACCCGCGCCGTCAAGGCCGGAGAGGCGCTGCGTTGGGCCGATGTCGCCGCCGACGAGAGCGAGCAGGCGGTGCAGGTGCGGCGCGAGATGGAGGCGATGTTCCGCCGCGACTGGGGCCATGCGCGGCGCGCGCCCGGCGCCGCGGCGGAATGAGCGGCAAGGTGCTGCACGTCGCCGGCGGACGTTGAGCCGCAGCGGCGTTTTTTGCACCGGGGCGCGCTTTTGCGGTATGAACGGCGCCCGTCCATGCCGCGTCCCACCCTTCCCGCAGCCCCTGCCGTTCCGTCACCGAGCGCCGCCGACGGCCCCTTGGCGCAATATCGCGCGCGGCTCCAGGCGGGCGAGATCATGCCGGCCCCGGCGCAGCGCCTCGCCGTCGACAAGCTGCAGAGCCTGTGGCGCGCCTTGCAGCACTACAAGCCCGGCAACGGCGAGGGCGGCTGGCGCGCGCGGCTGGGACTGGCGCCGGCGAGCGACCCGCCGCCGCTCGGGCTCTACATCTTCGGCGGCGTCGGGCGCGGCAAGAGCATGCTCATGGACATGTTCTTCGCGACGGCGCCGATCGAGCGCAAGCGCCGCGTGCATTTCTACGCCTTCATGCTGGAAGTGCACGAGCGCATCCACGCGCGCCGCGGCAAGAAAGGCGATCCGATCGGGCCGGTGGCGCAGGCCATCGCCAAGCAGGCGACGCTGCTGTGCTTCGACGAGTTCCAGGTCACCGACATCGCCGATGCGATGATCCTCGGCCGCCTCTTCACCGCGCTGTTCGAGGCCGGCGTCGTCGTCGTCGCCACCTCGAACCGCGCGCCCGACGAGCTGTACAAGGACGGGCTGCAGCGCGAGCGCTTCCTGCCCTTCATCGCCCTGCTCAAGGAGAAGCTCGACATCCTCGAGCTCGATGACGGCCGCGACTACCGCCTGGTGCGCTTCGCCGGCCGCCAGGTCTATTTCACGCCCGACGACGACAGCGCCTATCGCGCGCTCGAGCGCGCCTTCGCCGACCTCACCGACAACGCCTCGGCGTCGAGCAAGACTTTGATGGTGCAGGGTCGCTTCGTCATTGTGCCGCGCGCCGCCAAGAACGTCGCCTGGTTCGACTTCGCCGCTCTCTGCGGCCAGCCGCACGGCCCCGCCGACTATCTGGCGCTGTGCGAGACCTTCCACAGCTTCATCGTCGAAGGCATCCCCAGGCTCGGGCCGGAGCGGCGCGACGAGGCCAGGCGCTTCAACATCTTCATCGACGCGCTCTACGAGGCGCATGGCAATCTCGTCTGCTCCGCCGCCGCGCCGCCGCAGGAGCTTTACACCGACGGCGACGGCGCCTTCGAGTTCCGGCGCACGGTCTCGCGCCTGACGGAGATGCAGAGCGACGGCTACCTGACGCGCGGGCGGGGGTGAACGAAGCCGCCGATTCAGAAAATGCGGCGATCGTCGCCATAGTGCGGTAAGATGCCGGTTGGTCGGGGGCTGGTGTGACGCTCCCCGGCGCATGGCCTCCGCGGAACATTGAATGGCGCCGCAGGGAATACCCATGAGCGACATCGACACGATCACCGCGCCCGATCCGCCGGCAGTCATCGCCGAAGCACCCGCCTATCGCATTCCGCTGCCGAGCCCGTCTGTTTTCGACGGGCTCGGTCCCGAGGTGCGATTGGCGCTCGAGGACGAGCTCGAATGGTTCAGCCTGCCGGGCGGCCGGGTTCTCTACGAGGCCGGCGATCCGGCCGACGGCCTCTATCTGGTGCTGTCGGGTTGTCTCGGCGTCGTCCGGGGGCCCGCCGGACATGCCGAGCTCTTTGCCGAGGTCGTCGCCGGCGAGACCGTCGGCGACTTGGCCTTGCTCGCGCAACGGCCGCAGCCGGCCACGGTCATCGCGCTGCGCGACACCTCGCTCGTCCGTCTCAACAAAGGTGCGTTCGAAGCTCTGGCGCGGCGGCACCCGAGCATCTTGCTGCCGCTGGCCTTGCGTGTCGTCGGGCGGCTGGAGCGGGCCTTGGCATCCCGACCGATCACCCTGACCGTGCCAAAGACGGTAGCCCTGATCCCGCTCGATGCTGATGTTCCCGCCGAAGCGCTCGCCGATGCGCTGGCCGACGCGCTCATGGCGGGCGGGATGCGGGTCAAGGTCCTCGACGCGTCCGCCCACGAGCAGATCGAGGACATGTTCTATGCGATCGAGATCGCGCACGATCTCGTCATCTACCGCGCCGACGCGCGCGGCTCGCCCTGGACGCAGATGTGCATCCGCCGCTCGGACCGCGTTCTGCTCATCGCGGGGTCAAAGGCGTCGCCCGTCGAGTGCCTGCGCCGGCTGGTGGCGGCGATCACGGAGGTGCCGTGGCGGCGCGCCGAGCTGGTGCTGCTGCAGGGCTCGGGCGCGCGCCTGCCGATGGCCGCCGAACCCTGGCTCGGCCGTCTGCCCGTGCCGTTCCACTGTCATATCAGGCCCGACAGCAAGGAAGATGTCGCGCGCCTCGGGCGCTATTTGACTGGACGAGCGGTCGGTCTCGTCCTGTCCGGCGGCGGCGCGCGCGGCTACGGCCATATCGGCGTGATCAAGGCGCTGCGCGAATCAGGCATTCCCATCGACCTGGTCGGCGGCACGAGCATCGGCTCGATCATGGCCGCGGCGGCGGCGCTGGAATGGGACGAGAAGGAGTTCCACGAGCGCATGCATGCGGCCTTCGTCGCCTCCAATCCGCTCGACGACTACGCCTTTCCGCTGGTCGCGCTGACCCGAGGGCGCAAGGTGACGCAACGGCTGCGCGAGCATTTCGGCGAGGCGCGTGTCGAAGATTTGTGGCGGCCCTATTTCGCCGTGGCCACGAACCTGACGACCGGCGGGATGGCGGTCCAGCGCAGCGGCCTGCTGTGGCGCGCGCTCCGGGCGAGCATCGCCATTCCGGGATTGCTGCCGCCCCTTGTCGAAGGCGGCGAAGTGCTGGTCGACGGCGCGGTCATGAACAACCTGCCGTCGGACATCATGAGCGCGATGCGCCGCGGGCCGGTCATCGGCGTCGATGTCACGCGCTACCAGACCCTGACCGCCAAAGAGGGAAACGGGCAGTGGTCGCTGCGCGGGCTCGTCGCCGGGCCCGACTATGACGGCCCCGGGATCGTCAGCCTCCTGCTGCGCGCCGGCACCATGGGTGGCGACGCCCAGACGATGATGAGCCGGGCCCATGCCGACGTGCTGCTCGAGCCGCCGCTGCAGCACGTCAACATTCGCGACTGGCACGCCTTCGACCGCACCATCGAGGCCGGCTATCGCTACACGATGGAGCGCATGGGCGAGCTCGAAAGAGTATCGCGTGGCAGCCACTGACAAATCGCAGGGCCTGCCCGTGCGGGGATGAATGCAGGCGCCGGCGATGATCGGGGACCGAGTCGTGTTCGCGGCAAAGGCGCGATCGGCGCGGTGTTCGGCAACTGCCGCGACTCTCGTCGATTTGCTTAGTTGGCCCGCTGAGCCTGCTGCTGCTTGGCCACCAGCGCGTCATCGATTTCCTTGGCGCGCCGCGCGGCTGGCCGATTGGCGAGACGTTGCCAATACCGCTCAAAGCCGGGGCGCTTCTCCATCGAGCCGAACTGCAAGCCCCAGCCGATCTGCGACCCGAGATAAACATCGGCGGCGGAAAAGCCGTCGCCCAGCAGATAGTCGCCTTGCGACACCGCGCTCTCGAGCGCATTCATGACATCGGCAAAGCAGCCGTAACCGACCATGCCCTCGCGTCCCGCCGGCACGACCAGGCCCATCGCCTTGTTGCTCACCGCCGCCTCGACCGGACCGGCGGCGAAGAACATCCAGCGATAATAGGGACCGCGCAGGCGATGGCTTGGCGGCGGCGCGAGGCCGGCCTGTGGGAATGCATCGGCGAGATAGGCGCAGATGGCGGCTGCCTCGGTCACGACGGTGTTGCCGTGTCGGATGGCCGGCACTTTTCCCATCGGATTGATCGACAGATAGTCCGGCGCCTTCATCGTCGTGCCGAAGTCGAGCAGCTCGCTGCGATAGGGATGCCCGATCTCCTCGAGCATCCAACGCACGATCCGGCCGCGCGACATCGGATTGGTATAGAAGACGAGCTCGTCGGTCATTGGCCGATCCCCTCTCTTGGTCGAAGGTTAACGCGAAATCTTGGCCGCATGGAAGGATTTTTCCAAGCAACGAAGCAGAGGTCCGCTCGTGGCAGATACGCTAGAACAGTTCCACCCAAACAGCTTCCTGACGAGGTCGATACGGCCGACAATGGTTGCCGATGCGAGGCAGGTTGCCCGTCCCGTGAGGCCGCTTGCTCCGTCCTGCAAATCGGAGTAAGACGCCCGCCGTCTCAGCCGGACATCAGCCAATAAGAGGTCGCGGATGGCACGGAACAAGATCGCGCTGGTCGGCGCCGGGCAGATCGGCGGCACGCTCGCCTTGCTCGTCGGCTTGAAGGAGCTGGGCGACGTCGTGCTGTTCGATGTCGTCGACGGCGTGCCGCAAGGCAAGGCGCTCGATATCGCCGAGGCCTCGCCGGTCGAGGGCTTCGACGCCAAGTTCGCCGGCGGCAACGACTACTCGGTCATCGCCGGGGCCGATGTGGTGATCGTCACCGCGGGTTTCCCGCGCAAGCCCGGCATGAGCCGCGACGACCTCATCGGCAAGAACGCCGAAGTCGTCGCTACCGTCGGGCAGAACATTCGGAAGCATTGCCCCAACGCCTTCGTCATCACCATCACCAACCCCTTGGACGTGATGGTGTGGGTGATGCGCGAATCCTCGGGCCTGCCGCATCAGCGCGTCATCGGCATGGCCGGCGTGCTCGACAGCGCGCGCTTCCGCTATTTCCTCGCTGAGGACATGGGCGTCTCGGTCGAGGACGTCACCGCCTTCGTGCTGGGCGGCCACGGCGACGACATGGTGCCGCTCATCCGCTATTCGACGGTAGCGGGCATCCCGCTGCCCGATCTCGTCAAGATGGGCTGGACCACCCAGGAGCGCATCGACAAGATCGTGCAGCGCACGCGCGGCGGCGGCGGCGAGATCGTCAACCTCCTGAAGACCGGCTCGGCCTTCTACGCGCCGGCGGCGTCGGCGATCGCCATGGCCGAGTCCTACCTGCGCGACAAGAAGCGCGTGCTGCCCTGCGCCGCCTGGCTCACCGGCCAATACGGGGTCAAGGACCTCTATGTCGGCGTGCCCGCGGTGATCGGCGCCAAGGGCGTCGAGCGCATCGTCGAGATCGCCCTCAACGGCGATGAGAAGGCCATGTTCGAGAAATCCGTGGCCGCGGTGCGCGGCCTTGTCGAGGCCACCCGGAAGCTCCAGGCGGGCGCCAAGGGCTGAGTGCGGCTGCACCCCTCACCCCAACCCTCTCCCGCAAGGGGAGAGGGGGGAAGAGTGCCGTTTCCCTCTCCCCTTGCGGGAGAGGGAGGGACCCGCGCAGCGGGAGGGTGAGGGGGTGTAAATGAGGCAGAAGAGACAAGGAATTCGCGTAAACCAGACTTGAGCCATTGCCGGGCTATGCATCCGGGCCGCCAAATCCCATCTTAAGGGCGCCGGGACAGGCGGGTGGGGCTCCGGCCCGCATCCGCGCCCGGCACATTGCGGTCGGAAAAAGCCATGTCGCGACAGGACCAGAACACTTTCCTCTACGGCTCCAACGCCACCTTCATCGCCGAGCTCTATTCGCGCTACCTCGAGGACCCCGCCTCGGTCGACGAGAGCTGGCGCAGCTTCTTCGCCGAGCTGGCCGAGCAGGCGCCGGACGTGCTGAAGGAGCTGGACGGCCCCGGCTGGGGCCGCGAGCGCAGCCATGTCATCGCCAACGGCCATGCCGAGGCCGCTTCGGGCAACGGCCATGCCGCGGCGGCGATGCCGGAGGCGCCGGTGGCCGCGCCCGAGACGCGCCAAGCGACGCTCGACGCGCTGCGCGCGTTCCAGATCATCCGCGCCTATCGCGTACGCGGCCATCTCCTCGCCGATCTCGACCCGCTCGGCCTCATCCGCATGACCGAGCATCCCGACCTCGATCCCAAGACCTACGGCTTCACTGCGGCCGATTACGACCGGCCGATCTTCGTCAACGGCGTGCTCGGCTTCCAGTCGGCGACGCTGCGCCAGATCCTCGACGCCCTCAAGGCGACCTATTGCGGCCATGTCGGCGTCGAGTACATGCACATGCAGGAGCTCGAGCAGCGCCAATGGATCCAGGCGCGCATCGAGGTGCCGCGCAACCAGACCGAATTCACCCGCGAGGGCAAGCGCGCCATCCTGCAGCGCCTGACCGAGGCCGAGATGCTCGAGCGCTTCCTCGACCGCCGCTACACCGGCACCAAGCGCTTCGGCCTCGAAGGCGGCGAGTCGCTCATCCCCGCGCTCGAGCAGGTGATCAAGCGCGGCGGGCAGCTCGGCATGCAGGAGCTGATCCTGGGCATGCCGCATCGCGGCCGGCTCAGCGTGCTCACCAACATGATGGGCAAGCCCTTCGCCGCCCTGTTCTCGGAATTCCAGGGCAATCCCGCCAACCCCGCCGATGTCCAGGGCTCGGGCGACGTCAAATATCATTTGGGCACCTCGACCGACCGCGATTTCGACGGCAAGGTCGTGCATCTCTCGCTGACCGCCAACCCTTCGCATCTCGAAGCGGTCAATCCCGTTGTGCTCGGCAAGGTGCGCGCCAAGCAGCGCCAGCGCCAGGACACCAGCCGCGACGAGGTGGTGGGGCTGCTCATGCATGGCGACGCCGCCTTCGCCGGCCAGGGGCTGGTGGCGGAATCGCTGGAGCTGTCGGAGCTCAAGGGCTACCGCAGCGGCGGCACCATCCATTTCGTCGTCAACAACCAGATCGGCTTCACGACGAGCCCGTCCTTTGCGCGCTCGAGCCCGTACCCGTCCGACGTCGCCAAGATCATCCAGGCGCCGATCTTCCATGTGAATGGCGACGACCCGGAAGCGGTGGTGCATGTGGCGCGCATCGCCACCGAGTTCCGCCAGCGCTTCAAGAAGGACGTGGTGGTCGACATCTTCTGCTATCGCCGCCATGGCCATAACGAGACCGACGAGCCGGCCTTCACCCAGCCGATCATGTACCGCGCCATCGCCGACCATCCGACGACGCG
>DASWFH010000332.1:0-1833 GCA_036394355.1 Allostellaceae bacterium
TACAACGGCGGCACGCACCTGCCGGATGTCACCGTGATCACGCCGGTGTTTCTGCAGGGAAAGGTGCTGTTCTACGTCGGCTCGCGCGGCCACCATGCCGACATCGGCGGCATTACCCCGGGATCAATGCCTCCCGGTTCCAAGGTGGTGGAGGAAGAGGGCGTGCTGATCGACAACTTCCTGATGGTCGAGGAGGGCCGCTTCCGCGAGCGCGAGACAGTGGCGCTGCTCACCTCGGGGCGCTATCCGGTGCGCAACGTCGAGCAGAACATCGCCGACCTGCGCGCGCAGATCGCGGCAAACGAGAAGGGCGTGCAGGAGCTCGGCCGGATGGTGGACGAGTTCGGCCTCGAAGTGGTGCAGGCGTACATGGGGCACGTGCAGGCGAACGCCGAGGAGTCGGTGCGCCGTGTGATCGGCGTGCTAAAGGATGGCAGCTTCGAGCTGCCGCTGGACAATGGCGCCGTGATCCGCGTGCGCATCACCATCGGCGCCGATCGGCGCAGTGCGACGCTGGATTTCTCGGGCACCTCCGCGCAACTACCGAACAACTTCAATGCACCTTCCGCCGTCTGCATGGCCGCTGTGCTTTACGTGTTTCGCACGCTGGTGGATGCGGATATCCCGCTCAACTCGGGGTGCCTGAAGCCGCTGAACGTGATCATTCCGGACGGCTGCATGCTGAAGCCGCGTTTCCCGGCGGCGGTGGTGGCGGGCAACGTCGAGACATCACAATGTTTGACCGAGGCGCTCTATGGCGCGCTGGCGGTGATGGCCTCGGCGCAGGGCACGATGAACAACCTCACCTTCGGCAATAGGCAATACCAGTATTACGAGACGGTCGGCGGCGGCTCGGGCGCGGGGCCGGGATTCGACGGTGCCGACGTGGTGCAGACCCACATGACGAACTCGCGGCTCACCGACCCCGAAGTGCTCGAATGGCGCTTCCCGGTGCGCCTCGAGAGCTTCGAGATCCGCCACGGCTCGGGCGGGCGTGGCCGGTGGCACGGCGGCAATGGCGCGCTGCGGCGACTGCGCTTTCTCGAGCCGATGACCGCCGCGATCCTCTCGGGACATCGCCTGGTGCGGCCGCACGGCATGGCGGGCGGCGAGCCCGGCGTTGCCGGGCGCAATTATGTGCTGCGCGCGAGCGGTGAGCGCAGCGAGCTCGGGCCATACGAACAGACGGAGATGGCCGCCGGCGATATCTTCGTGGTCGAGAGCCCCGGCGGCGGCGGGTACGGCACGCCCGACTCAATATAATAGGCCGCAAGAAATGAATCCGACCGCTATCTACTCGAAGTCGGGCAAGGGAGTGCAGGAGGCCGCGGGGAAGACGAGCCTCCTCACGCGGCCGGACCGCGCGGTGCTCTCCGCCATCGATGGACGCGCCACGCTCGCCGAGGTGGCGCAGAAGGTCGGCAAGACCTACGACGCCGCCTTCCAGACTCTGGTCGCGACGCTCGACAAGAACGGCTTCGTGCGCGAAGTCTCGGCTGGCGCTGCCGCTGCCGCGCCCGCCGCTGCGCCGAAACCGGCGGCTGCGCCCAAGGCTGCGCCGCCGAAGCCGGCCGCCAAGCCGGCGGCGTCCGACGGTGCTGGCGATCTCGACTTCAGCTCGCTCTCGGTGGCGCCGAAAGCCGCGTCGCCGCAGCCTGCTGCGCCATCAGGGCTCGACTTCAGCTCGCTCTCGACGCCATCCAAGACGGCGCCGCCGGCGGCGCCGCAGCAATCCGCGCTCAACAAGGCGCGCGAGGAGGCGGAAGCGAAGGCGCAGGCGGAGCGCGACCGGCTGAAAAAGGAAGCCGAAGCGAAGACGCGCGCCGAGATGGA
>DASWFH010000333.1:0-1646 GCA_036394355.1 Allostellaceae bacterium
CGCGTCAACGTGACCTTGCTCTGGTCGCGCGCGAGGTGAGCGCGATACCGTTCCACGATCTCGTCAAGCTCGGCGCGAAGGCTTTCATATGAGGGCGACATGACAATGATATGGCCATAGGCAAATCATGAGCCAATAAGGACAACGGGAAAGTTGCGAAGAATGTGACGGCGCCGCGGCGAGGCACGGGCTGCGGAAATCTCGGTCAGGCCGGCCGGCTCGGGTCATTGGCCAGCGCCGGCGAGGCGGCAAGCACCAGCGCGCTGGCAGCGCGGCGGCGAGCGCCTTCATCAATGCCGCGCCGCGGTCGGCGGTTCACCCAACGTGCCGGTCGCCGCGCTGATGCGCCGCCAGATATCGGCCCATGTCACCGCCCGCCGCGATACCGCTGGTAGAACCCGATCCGGTCCTGCGCCATCTCGCGCTGCAAGTGGCCACACCTTGGCCAGAACAGAGCCATTGCCACGCAAACAAGCTCGACGTGCCGAAATTACCGTAACCTCCAAGGGGCCGCCTTTCATTTCGCCAGGCTGCCGGCCGTTTCGCCTTTCCCGGACACCGCGAACGCGGCCTGACGCAGACGTTCGCAGTGCAAGGCCTGGAAGAGCGTTCTGTTCGCCTTCAGAACTGCTATGATAATCGCACGGCTCCCCTGCGAACAATCTGATCTGGATGGGGGGAAGTGGCGGCACGGCGACGTCAGCCGGCACGCGAATGGCAATCTCAAGGCCGCGCTCGGCCGCAGCAAGGCGAAAACCCTGGTCGTGCCCTTCTCGTACGACATGTTCTTTCCGCCGGAAGACTGCGAGGCCGAACAGAAGCTGATCCCGAACAGCAATTTCCGCGTCGTCGAGAGCCTTTGGGCGCATTTTCGCGATGTTCGGCATGACCCCGTCGGACCGAGAGCAGATCGACGCCTGCATTCGCGATCTTCTAAACGAAGCGGCGGGCTGAACATCGCCCGGGCGCGCGGCCTCGACCGAGAATTCGGGGCTCCCATTGGCGCGGAGATGACCGCGCCGCCCCGATGCCGACAGGCCCGGCGAAAGCGGCATCTTGCCATACCGGGACGGCTTCTCGATCCACGCCGACAGCGCGCCGGTGACCTGCCGATTGTTCTACCGGAAGTCGCGGCTCTGCACGCGGAGGTCGGCGCGTTCGCTGGCCGCGGGGTGCCACAGGCGCTGGAGCAGCGGCGAGAGGTCGGTGAGGCGCTCGACGACGAGGTGGACGACCTCGCCTTCGCGCTGCACGCGCCCATCGCATTGGACGAGCTTGGCTCCCATGACGATGCGGCGGAAGCGCTCGAACACGCGGCGCCAGACGACGATGTTGGCGATGCCGGTCTCGTCCTCGAGCGTCATGAAGATGACGCCGCTCGCCGTCCCCGGCTGCTGGCGCACCAGCACGAGGCCGGCGACCTTGACCAGGGTCTTAGCCGACGTGGCGGCGAGGCGCGCGTTGGGCAGGATGCGGCGCCGGTCGAGCTCCGGGCGCAGCAGCGCCAGCGGATGGCGCTTCAGCGAGAAGCCGACGGCGCGATAATCCTCGGCGACATGCTCGCCGAGGCTCATCTCCGGAAGCGCGGCAGCGGGCTCCACCACGGAGGCACCCGCGAGCGGCGCCAGGAGCGGCAGAGTCTCCTC
>DASWFH010000334.1:0-1591 GCA_036394355.1 Allostellaceae bacterium
GCCGTCGGCGATCGCCTGCACCTCGAGCGGATGCAGCCCGCAGAAATCGCCGATCTGGTCGAAGGTGAGGGACGTGTTCTCGACGAGCCACACGGCCGTGGCCTTCGGCATGAGCGGCAGCGCCATCAATTCCTCCTTGCGAAACAATAATTTACCGTAGCCTGCCGGCGGCGCCCCGAGGACGCGCGGCAGGGGAACGGTCATGTCCTGGATAAGCGCTATATAGTCGGTAACCAGCGAACTGGAAAGGGTATTTCGCGGGCGTTTGCCTAGACCGCGAGCACGATCTTGCCGATATGCGCCGAGCTCTCCATCAGCCGGTGGGCCTCGGAAGCCTCGGTCAGCGGGAAGACGCGGTAGATCTGCGGCTTGATCTTGCCCTGGTCGAGCAGCGGCCACACTTGGCGGCGCAGCGCGGCGGCGATCGCCCCCTTCTGCTCGACCGGGCGGGCGCGCAAGGTCGAGCCGGTGAGCCAGCCGCGCTTCAGCATCAGCGGCATGAGGTTGATCTCGTTCTGCGCGCCGCGCAGGAAGGCGATGTAGACGAGGCGGCCATCGATGGCGAGCGCGCTGATGTTGCGCTGGATGTAGTCGCCGCCGACCATGTCAAGGATAACGTCGACGCCGCGGCCGGACGTCGCGTCCTTGATCACCTTGACGAAGTCCTCGTGCTTGTAGTCGATGGCGCGGGTGGCGCCGAGCTTCTCGCAGGCATGGCATTTGTCGCGGCTCCCCGCGGTCGCGAAGATCGCCTGCGCGCCGAAGGCCTTGGCGAGCTGGATCGCCGTCGTGCCGATGCCGCTGCTGCCGCCGTGGATCAGCACCGTTTCGCCGGGCTTCAAGCCGCCGCGCTCGAACACGTTATGCCACACCGTGAAGAAGGTCTCCGGCAGCGCCGCCGCCTCGACCATGCTGAAGCCCTTGGGCACCGGCAGGCATTGCGGCTCGGGCGCCGCACAATAAGTGGCGTAGCCGCCGCCGGCCACCAAGGCGCAGATCTGGTCGCCGATCTTGGTGTGATGCACGCCGAGGCCGATCGCCACCACCTTGCCGGCGATTTCGAGCCCGGGAATGTCCGGGGCGCCCGGAGGCGGCGGATAAGCGCCCTGGCGCTGCATGATGTCCGGCCGGTTGATGCCGGCGGCGGCGACCTCGATCAGCACTTCGCCGGCGCCGGGCATGGGCACCGGACGGATGGTCTGCTTCAGCACCTCGGGCCCGCCCGGCGCGGCGATCTCGATCGCGATCATGGTGGCGGGCAGGGCAGGCATGGGGTCGTTCCTCTGCGCGGGTCGGTCGATTGCACCTCTAGCCGGATCGCGCCACACTGGCAACTGTCGGAGCAATAAGGAGAAAGCCATGGACGAGGAGGACTTGCTCCCGCGCCAGAAGCGCCCGGCCAAGAAGGATCTGACCCCGCTGGCGATCGCCGAGCTGGAGACGTACATCACCGAGCTCGAGGCCGAGATCGCGCGCGCCCGCGACGAGATTTCCGCCAAGCGCAAACAGCGCGGCGGTGCCGATGCGCTGTTCAAGCGCTGATGGGGATCGCCGAGATCCCACTCACCGCGGTCGGCACCGGCGGGGCTGC
>DASWFH010000335.1:0-1670 GCA_036394355.1 Allostellaceae bacterium
AAGCACATCGTGCTCAACTGGACCTTCACCGATCTCGGCGAGACGCACGTGCTCAACCTCGAGAATTCGGCGCTGACGCATCGGCTGGGACCACCGAGCGCGCAGGCCGACGCCTCGCTCACGCTGACGCGCGCGACGCTCGACGCCATCGTGCTGAAGCAGCTCTCGTTCCCCGACGCGGTCAAATCCGGGCAGGTCGCGATCGCCGGCAATGCGGCGAAGCCGGCCGAGCTCCTGGGACTGCTCGACGAGTTCAGCCCGAGCTTCGCCGTCGTCACGCCGCGCGAGCCGCCATGATCGGCCGGCGCGGGCGCGCGCAAAAGCGGGAAAGTCCCGATTGCTCGGGACTTTCCACGGCTTGTGCAAGGGTGCGGTGGAGCAAGGTATCAGGCCTTGTTCGCGACACCATCATCGCCGCGGACGCGGGGAACCACAAGCCGCCGGCTGGGTTAGTCCGTCCGGGCGCGCGGGCCTAGGCCATTGGTCTTACCGCCGCGGCGGGTAGGCGCGCAGCGCCTTCTCGTCTATGTCGGCGCCCCAGCCGGGCGTGGTTGGCACCACCAGCTCGCCCTTGTCGATCACCGGCGGCGTGGTCACCAGCTCGTCCTTCCAGGGCACGTCGTCGATGTCGATCTCCATGATGCGGAAATTGGCGATCGCCGCGCAGAAATGCGCGCTCATCAGGGTCGAGAGGTGGCCGTAGAAATTATGCGGCGCGACGTTGATCTCGTAGGCATCGGCCATGGCCGCGATCTTCATGGCTTCGCCGAGCCCGTTCCAGGGCACGTCGACGATGGCGACATCGACCGCGCCCGCCTCGAAGAACGGCCGGTATTGGCGCCGCCCGAACAGCGATTCGCAGGAGGCGATCGGCATGCGCGCGCCGTTGCGGATCGTCGCCAGCGCGCGCGGGTCGTAGCTGTCGATCTCGAGCCAGGCGAGATCGAACGGCTCGACCGCGCGCGCCGCCTTGAGATAGCCCTCGGTCTTGAAATTGAAGTTGAGGTCGAGATGGAGGCCCATCTCCGGCCCGGCGCCCTCGCGCAGCGCCTGGAGCTCGTCGGCGATGGCGCGGAGGATGCGCCGGTCGGCGTTGAGCTCGGGATGCCCCGCCGCGGTGCGCGCGAAGCCGGGCATGTAGAGCCGCGGCTCCCCCTGGTCGAACAGGAAGATGTTGGCCTTGAGCGCGCGGAAGCCGCGGCGCGCGACCTCAGCCCCGAGCTTGGCGAGGTCGTCGAGCGAGCGCACCGGCGCGACGCCCATGATCTGCGCGTGGTTGAGGCGGTAGGAGCCGCAATGCGACCAGTAGAGCGGCAGGCGCTCGCGCACCGGGCCGCCGAAGAGCGCATAAACGGGGACGCCGAGCGCCTTCGCCTTGATGTCGATGAGCGCGTTCTCGAGCGCGGCGATCGCCTGCTGGTTCATGCCGCCGGGCGCCTGGCGCGTCACTGCGCAGAGCGTCGCGGTGATGCGCTCGTAGGCGCGCGGATCCTGGCCGATCAGCGTCTCGCCGAGCGCGCGGATGACCGCGCTGAGCCCCTTGCTGCCGTAGCTCTCGTTGTATTCCGACCAGCCGACGATGCCGTCATCGGTGGTGACCTTCAAGAACGAGAAGACGCGCCAGCCGGCGTCGCAATGCAAATCCTCGATCCGCGCGATGCGCATGATGC
>DASWFH010000336.1:0-2580 GCA_036394355.1 Allostellaceae bacterium
CCCTTCGCGTTCAAGGACCAGCACGATTACGATCTGCACATCGCCCTCGAGGTCGATGGCGCTACGCTCGAGCGGATGCTCGCCAAAGCCAAAGCCGAGGGCCGCGAGGTGCGCGGCGTCTCCGATCACGGCTTCATCCACTCGATTTATTTCCGCGACCCCAACGGCTACGTGATCGAGCTCGCGGCAAGGCAGCCCGGGCACGCGCACGACATGGATCCGGCCGTCAACGGCGCGCGCCGCATCCTCGAGGATTGGCAATCGCAGAAGGTGTGACGCCGAGGCTATGGGGGGAGGTGATGAGAACAAGCCGCGGTCACGGTCTCGTCGGCGTGTCCGTTGCCCTGATCGTCGGGATCATGGTCGGCGGCGCGGCGCGGGCGCAGGAGACGATCAAGATCGGGCTCATGCTGACCTATTCCGGCGCGTTCGCCGACAATGCGCGGCAGATCGACAACGGCGTGCAGCTTTATATCAAGCAGCATGGCGACACCGTCGCCGGCAAGAAGATAGAGATCATCAAGCGCGACACGACCGGCGCCGCGCCCGATATCGCCAAGCGCCTCGCCCAGGAGCTGGTGACACGCGACAAGGTCGATTTCCTTGCCGGGTTCGTTCTCACGCCCAATGCGCTTGCCGTCGCCGATGTCGCGAGCGAGGCGAAGGTGCCGATGGTCATCATGAACGCGGCGACCTCGGTCATCACCGCCAAATCGCCCTACGTCGCGCGCGTCTCCTTCACCCTGCCGCAGGTGACGGTGCCGCTGGCGCAATGGGCGGCGCGGAGCGGCATCAAGCAGGTCTATCTGATGACCTCGGATTACGGGCCCGGGCGCGACGCCGCGGCGGCGTTCGAGAAGTCCTTCACGGCCGCCGGCGGCAGCATCGTCGGCGCGGTGGCGATGCCGCTGCAAAGCCCCGATTTCGCCGCCTATGTGCAGCGCCTCAACGACCTTCACCCGCAGGCGGTGTTCCTGTTCGTGCCGGCGGGGCAGCAGCCGACCGCGCTGATGAAGACCTTCGCCGAGCAGGGCCTGACCGGCTCTGGCCTCAAGATTCTGGCGACCGGCGACGTGACCGACGACGCGGTGCTGCAAGGCATGGGCGACGCCGCGCTCAACATCGTCACCTCGCACCATTATTCCTATGCGCATAGCTCGCCCGCCAACAAGGCCTATGTCCAGGCTTACGCGGCGGTCTTTGGCGACGAGATCCGCCCGAATTTCATGTCTGTCGGCGGCTATGACGGGATGGCAGCGATCTACCGCGTGATCGAGCAGCTCAAGGGCAAGGTCGACGGCGCCACGGCGCTGGATGTGCTGAAGGGCATGAGGATCGAGAGCCCGCGCGGGCCGATCGAGATCGATGCGGCGACACGCGACGTCGTGCAGACCGTCTATATCCGCCGCGTCGAGAAGGTCGGGGGCAAGCTCGTCAATGTCGAGTTCGACAAGGTCGAGAACGTCAAGGACCCCGGCAAGCAATAGCTCAGCGATCCGGCCGATAGGTGCAGCTCTCGCCGCAGGATTGGCGGCGCACGGTGACGCGTGCGAGCCCGGGTAGCCTCGCCGCGAGTTCGCCGTAGATCCACGCCGCCAAATTCTCCAGCGTCGGCACGCCGAGGCCGGCGATGTCGTTTAGCACGCGGTGATCGAGCCGGCCGCGCAGCGCGACGAGCGCCGCTTCGATCACCGCGAAATCGACCAGCCAGCCCGACGCCGGATCAGGCTTGCCGGCGAGCGCCACCTCGGCGGAGAAGGAATGGCCGTGCATGCGGCGATAGGGATGCCCTTCCGCGGCCGTCGGCAGGAAATGCGCGGCGTCGAACGCGAATTCCTTGACGATCTCGACGCTCACGGGATGCCCAGCAGCTTGTGGGTCTGCAGGCTCAGGCGCCAGCGCGGATGCGCGAGGCAGAAGCTCACGGCGAGGGCGGTGTTGCGCGTGCGCTCCGGCCCGTCCATCGGTTGCAGGAAGAAATGGCGGAACGACAGCGCCTCGAATTCCTCGGGATCGATGCCGTCTTGCGGAAACACCAGCTTCAGCTCGTCGCCGGCAGTGAGCGCAAGCGTTGCGCCGGCCTTGGGGCTGACGCAGATCCAGTCGAGCCCGCCAGGCGGCGCGCAGGTGCCGTTGGTCTCGACGGCGATGGTGAAGCCTTCGGCATGGAGCGCGTCGATCAGGATCGCGTCGAGCTGCAGCAGCGGCTCGCCGCCGGTGCAGACGACGAAGGGCCGCGACCCCGCCTCGGCGGGCCAGGCGCGGCGCACCGCGGCAGCGAGGTCGAGCGCAGCGGCGAAGCGCCCGCCGCCGGGCCCGTCAGTGCCGACGAAATCGGTGTCGCAGAAGCGGCACGCCGCGGCGGCGCGATCGGCCTCGCGGCCGCTCCAGAGATTGCAGCCGGCGAAGCGGCAGAACACGGCGGGGCGGCCGGTATTTGCGCCCTCGCCCTGGAGCGTGTAGAAGATCTCCTTGACCGCGTAGCTCATCCCCCGCTGCCCTCGCGGAAGCCCTGGTAGCCGGCGGCGCGCAGCGCGCAGGCCGGGCAGTCGCCGCAGCCATAGCCCCAGTCGTGGCGCC
>DASWFH010000337.1:0-2129 GCA_036394355.1 Allostellaceae bacterium
CTCACGCCCTTGTAGTGCAGCGACATCAGGAACACGACGAAGGCGCCGATCACCGCGGCGTTGTCGCTCGCGATCCAGCCCAGGCGTACGGCGATCCAGATGGCGAGGCCGACCGCGGCGAACCATTGCAAGCCGGCGACGGTGGACCAGCGTTCCTTCCAGCTCGTGCGCTCGCCCGGCGGGCCGGCTTTCGGATCGCGCCAGGTGACGTACTGCACCGCGAGGCAGAGGAGCAGCGTGGCGAGGATTCCAGGAAGCACGCCCGCGGCGAAGAGCTTGCCGATATTCGTCTCGGTCATGATCCCGTAGATCACCATGATGGTCGAAGGCGGGATCAGGATGCCGAGCGTGCCGCCGGCCGCGATCGAGCCGGTGGAAAGATAATCGGCGTAGCCGAAGCGCTTCATCGACGGATAGGCGACCTTGGCGAAGGTCGCTGCCGTGGCAATTGAGGAGCCGCAGATCGCGCCGAACCCGGCGCAGCCGACGATCGTCGCCATGGCCAGCCCGCCGCGCAGATGGCCGATGAAGGCGTAGGCGGCGCGAAACAGCTCCTGGGACATTCCCGCGCGGGTGACGAAGTTGCCCATCAGGATGAACAGCGGCACCACCGAGAGCGTGTAATTGCGGCCGGTCTCGTAGATCTTGGTCTGCGCCGTGGCGAACGCCGCGCCCCAGCTCCAGTCGCGCATGTAGGCGTAGCCGACGATGCCGACGATCCCCATGGAGAGCGCGATCGGGATGCGCACGAAGGCAAGCACCATCATGGCCAGCAGGCCGAGGAGCGCTTCGCTCATCGTCTAGGTGGTCGCCTGGTTCGACCGGCGCTCGCCGGGCACGAACACCTTGAAAAGGTGGACCAGCGCGGTGAGAAAAATCATCCCGGCCATGAAGTAGACGAAGGGGCCGATCGCAATACGCAGCACGTCGGTGGTGTCGCCGTAGCCGGCGATGCGGCTGGCCTTGATCAGAACCTGCCAGGTGAGAAAGAAGAACAGGGCGGCGACCAGCGCGTGCACTGCGCGGATCAGGATCGCCACGGCGCGCTCGGGCAGCATGCGGTCGATGAAGTCCATCGTCACGTGCTCGTCGGCGTGCGAGACCAGCGGCAGCCCGGCGAAGATCAGCACGAGGAGCGTCAACTCGGTGAGCTCGAAACCGCCGCGGATCGGGCGATTGAAGAGATAGCGTGCCACCACGTCGACGAACGTCAGTGCCATCAGGATCAGCAACAACGCGGAGGAGCAGATGCCGAGAACGGCATCGACGCGCCTCTCCCAGGTTCGTTCGGGCTGCGACACCCGAAGAGTCTATCTTTTTTCGGCGCCGACCTTCTTGATCTCGGCGTGGAACTCGTCGAGCGCCTGCTTGGCGTTGACGCCCTTGGCGCTCGCCTTCTTGATCCAGTCGTCGATGATGGACGCGGAACGCTTCTTCACCTCGGCAGCGAAGGCGGCATCGGCGCGCATGATCTTGGCGTTCGCCTTCTTCAGGGCTTCGAGTCCCTTCTGGTCGGCGGCGTCCCACGATTGCCCATTGGAGCGCGCGGCGTACTCATAGGAGTGCTTCTCGATGATCGCCTGGTCCTGCTTGGAGAGCTTGTTCCACTTGTCCTCGTTCATGAAGAAGCCGAATGCCGAGCTGTACATGCCGCCGGGGAACACGGTCGCCTGGCCGATGACCGTATCGAGCTTGAACGAGGCGATCGATTCGAACGGAAAGAACACGCCGTCGGCGACGCCCGCATTCAGCAATTCGTAAGATTCGGGCGCCGGCTTGACGAACGCGGAGGCGCCGATCGCGTTGGCCACCGCCTCGGCGATGCCGCCGCCGGTACGGATCTTGAGGCCCTTCACGTCGTTGATGCCGGCGATCGGCTTTTTCGTGAACATCTGTCCAGGGCCGTGCGTCCACACCGCGAGCAGCTTCACGCCTTTGTACTCGCCGACCTTCTGGAAGTGCTTCCAATGGATGCGGGAGTAGGCCACCGAGTTGACTTCGGCGGTGTCCGCCGCGCCGGGCAGCTCGGCCATCAGCGGCAGGATGTGGCGCGCCGGCGTGTAGCTCGCCGTCACATACGAAAGATCGACCAGGCCATCGCGCACCGCATCGAATGTTCCGGGAGGCGC
>DASWFH010000338.1:0-6155 GCA_036394355.1 Allostellaceae bacterium
GGCGGGCCGATCATCAGCAAATTGTGGCCGCCGGCGGCGGCGACTTCGAGGGCGCGCTTCGCCGTCTCCTGGCCCTTGATGTCCTTGAGGTCGAGGGCGGAGGCCGGTGCCTCGGCGACGCGCGGCTCGGGCGGCGCCAGCACTTGCGTCCCCTTGAAGTGGTTGATCAGCGCCAGCAGCGAGGGCGCTGCCAGCACCTCGAGCCCGCCGGCCCAGGCCGCTTCGCCGCCGCACGCGGCGGGGCAGATCAGCCCGCGCTCCGCGGCCGCCGCGCCCATCGCCGCCGGCAGCACGCCGGCCACCGGCAGCAGCGAGCCGTCAAGCGCCACCTCGCCCAGCGCCACATAGCCCTCGATCTCCTCGCCCGGCAGCACCTCCATGGCGGCGAGCAGGCCCAGCGCGATCGGCAGGTCGAAATGGCTGCCTTCCTTGACCAGGTCGGCGGGCGCCAAATTGACGGTGATGCGCTTGGGCGGCAGCGCCAATCCGAGCGCGTTGAGCGCCGCGCGCACCCGCTCGCGCGACTCCGCCACCGTCTTGTCAGGCAGCCCGACCACCATGAAATTCGGCAAGCCGCCGGCAATGGTGACCTGCGCCTCGACCTCCAGCACCTCGATGCCTTGGAAGGCCACGGTGCGTATGCGCGCGACCAAAATGCTTCTCCTCTGCGCCCCCGCGCCACTCTATGCGAGCAACCCCGCCATTTCCACTCGCGCCGGTAGCGCCGGCACGGGCGCGCCGGTGTATCATATCGGCCCGCCGCGGCGGCGACAGATCAGGGGGAGGGTCGGCCATGAAGCGCAGCACCAGGCGGTTCCTGACCACGCATACCGGCAGCCTGCCCCGGCCCGAGGCGCTGATCCGGGCGATGTTCGCCAAGGAGGAAGGCGTCCCGGTCGACGCGGCGGCGCTCAAAACGCGCATCCGCGACGCGGTCGCGGCGATCGTCAAGAAGCAGGTCGAGGCCGGCATCGACATCGTCAATGACGGCGAGATGAGCAAGCCGAGCTACGCCACCTACATCAAGGACCGGCTCAACGGCTTCGGCGGCACCAGCCAGCCGCTGATCTATCAGGACCTCGTCGCCTTCCCCGATCTCGCCCGCCGCGTGTTCGGCGATCCCGGCCGTTCCCGGCGCAAGACGCCCGGCTGCAACGGGCCGATCAGCCTGCGCGACCCTGCCGCGGCGACCGCCGACATCGAGAACCTCGCGGCGGCCATCAAGCCGGTCGCGGTCGAGGACGCCTTCGTCACGGCGGCATCGCCCGGCGTCGTCTCGTTGTTCTTCCACAATAGCCACTATCCCAGCCACGAGGCCTATCTCTTCGCCATCGCCGAGGCGATGCGGCCGGAATACGAAAGCGTCGCCACGGCCGGTTTCGTGCTGCAGCTCGACTGCCCGGACCTGGCCATGGGCCGGCACATCCAATACGCGCATCTGAGCACCGCGGATTTCCGCAAGCAGGCGCAGCTCCACATCGAGGCGCTCAACCATGCCGTCGCCGACATCCCGGCGGAGCAGCTGCGCCTCCATCTGTGCTGGGGCAATTACGAGGGCCCGCATCATTGCGACGTGCCGCTCAAGGACATCATCGACGTGATTTTCCTGGCCAAGCCGAGCGGCCTCTCCTTCGAGGCGGCCAACCCGCGCCATGCCCATGAATGGGCGGTGTTCGAGGAGGTGAAGCTGCCGGCGGGCAAGGTCCTCATCCCCGGCGTCCTCGAATCCAAGACCAATTTCATCGAGCATCCCGAGCTCATCGCCCAGCGCCTCGGCCGCTACGCCAAGCTGGTCGGCCGCGAGAACGTCATCGCCGGCAGCGATTGCGGCTACGGCACCTGGGTCGGGCAGGCCGCGGTCGATCCCGCCGTGGTGTGGGCCAAGCTCGCCAGCATGGCCGAGGGCGCCCGGCTGGCCACGCGCCAATTCTGGGGCTAGCGGCCGGCCCCTCGCCTGCCCTGCGGAAAGGGCAGCGAGATTGGCGCACTTATTGCATTGCAGCATCGTTGAGAGAGCGGCCGCCGCTGGCTTGTTGGCCCGAATGCTGCGCCGCACATGTACCAGCGCTGGGCCATTGCCCGGCCCGGAACGGAGTAGAAGCGATGCTGACGGCTCTTGTCTTGGTGTGCTCGCTGGCGGCGACGCCGGATCTCGCGGCCTGCAACAGAGACAATGCGGTGGATGTCATGCGGGTGCCCGACGAGTTCGGAAATCCGGCAACCTGCCTCATGCATGGGCAGGCCTACCTGGCGCAGACGGAAATCGGCCGGGATCTCGGCGCCGACGATCGCGTCAAGGTGATCTGCATGCCCAGCAAGATGGTGGAGATGACGATTCGCCCCGCGCTGGTCCGGTAAACGCTGCCGCCCTCGGCGCCCGCCGAGGGCGAGCAGGCGCGTCGTCGTGGCGTCGGCTTGCCGCCGTCAACGCGGTCCGTCTCTATTTATAATTGCGCCGGGTGCCGCATCGGCGCCGGCAATTTCAGGTAAATGATCCGCCGGCGAGCCGCTCCGTGCCGGCTGATGCCAACTGCTTGGCTGCGCCGCTCAGCTGCCGGACAGATCCTGCTCGCTGATGATCTTGGTCAGCTTGAGGAGATGCTCGCGCATGTCCTCGCTGGCGATGGCGCGGAAATAGCGCACCAGCTCGATCTCCTTGGTCGTGAAGCCGACCGTGTTCGTGGCCGCAGAAGGTTCCGTATCGTCCTGGAAAAAGAAGGACATGGCCACGCCAAGGAACTTGGCGGCAGCGGCGAGGCGGCCGGCGCTGAGCCGGTTCTCGCCGTTCTCGTACTTCTGCACCGCCTGGAAGCTGACGCCGACGGCGTTGCCGACCTCCTCCTGGCTCGCGCCGGCGAGGAGACGGGCTTGGCGCAACCTCCCCCCGACCGACAAATCGACATGGTTCGCACGACGCTTGCGCGGCTTGCGCCGCGACCCCTGCGGGTCCGCAGCACCAACTTCCAGTTGTGGTTGCTTCATGCTAACCATACCTTATCTTGCCTGACTGCGACCGAAGGATTATACTCTAATCAGCCGCGAATTTCAACGAAAAGTAGCGTCCCGCCGCCCGCCATGGTCGATACCACTCAAGCGGGCGGAAGCCTGCCGCGGAGCCTCAGGCGGTCCTCGATGGCGTCCCACACCTGCCTCTCCAGGGCGGCGCCATCGAGCCGGTTGATCTCCTGGATGCCGGTCGGCGACGTGACGTTGATCTCCGTCAGGTAATCGCCGATCACGTCGATGCCGACGAAGATCAGGCCCTGCTCCTTGAGGGTCGGGCCGATCGCGGTGCAGATCTCGCGCTCGCGGGCGGTCAGCGTCGTCTTCATCGCCTTGCCGCCGACATGGAGATTGGCGCGCGCCTCGCCCGGCGGCGGCACGCGCAGCACGCCGCCGACGGGCTCGCCGTCGACCAGGATGATGCGTTTGTCGCCCTGGCGGATCTCCGGCAGATAGCGCTGCACCATGATGGGCTCGCGATAGAGCTGGGCGAACAGCTCGAGCAGCGCGTTGAGGTTCTCGTCGGCCGGGCCCAAGCGGAACACGCCGACCCCACCATTGCCGAACAAGGGCTTCAGGATGATTTCGCCGTGCTCGCGACGGAAGGCAATGATCTCGTCGCGGTCGCTGGTGATGAGGGTGGGCGGCATCAGCCCGGGGAAATGCGTGGCGAAGAGCTTCTCCGGCGCGTTGCGCACGCTGACGGGGTCGTTCACCACGAGCACGTGGGCGCGCACATGCTCGAGCAGATGCGTCGCGGTGATATAGGCCATGTCGAAGGGCGGATCCTGGCGCATGAGGATCACGTCCATGGCGGCGAGCTCCAGCGTCTCCTGTGCCCCCAGCGTGAAATGACGACCGCGCTCGCGGCGCAGCTCGAGAGGGCGGGCGCGCGCGGTCAGCCGCCCATCCTTCAGACTGAGCTGCCGCGGCAGGTAGTGGTGGAGAGTATGGCCGCGCCGCTGCGCCTCGAGTGCCAGCGCGAAGGTCGAATCCGCGTCGATGTCGATGGTCTCGATCGGATCCATCTGGATGGCAACGGCAAGACCCATCGAGCCTCCTCGTGCGGGGCAAAGGCGGAGTATCATAACAGGCCGCGCTGCGCGACAAGCGAAATCCCAAAAATGGCGCCGAGCCGGCCTCTGCTCACGAAGGTTGCCCGCAAAAGGCTTTGACGGTTCTCGCTTTGCAGATATTTTCCTTGCCGCCGCCGCACTTCGGTGGCGGGCCGCGCTAAGGTCATCGGCAATAAGAACGCCACAAGAACGGCGTGCGAGGGAGGTTCAGTTTGGAGTCAGGAGCATCCCGCCGTGATGGGCGGGCGAGCCGGTGGCGTTTCCGGCCGGCCGGGCGATGAGCCAGCGCGCCACAGCCAACGGCAAGCCGCTCCTCAGCATCCGCGGCCTGTCGGTTCGCTTCGGCGGCATCGTCGCGCTGGACAACGTCTCCTTCGAGGTCGCGCCCGGTCAGATCTGCGGCCTCATCGGTCCCAACGGCGCCGGCAAGACGACGCTCTTCAACTGTCTGAGCCGACTCTACCATGCCGACAGCGGCAGCATCCAGTTCGAGGGCCGGCCGCTGCTCGACCTGCCGAAGCACGCGATCGCACCGCTCGGGATCGGCCGCACGTTCCAGAATTTAGCACTGTTCCGCAGCATGTCCGTGCGCGACAACGTCATGATCGGCGGCCATTGCCGCTCGCGCGGTGGCTTCCTCGCCGATGCGCTGCGCTTGCCCTTCGTGGCGCAGGAGGAGCGCGTCCTCAAGGAGCGGGCGATGCGCCTCATCGATACGCTCGACCTCGCCGCCTATGCCGATGCGCCCGTGAGCGCGCTCTCCTTCGGCACGCAGAAGCGCGTCGAGCTGGCGCGCGCGCTGGCGAGCGAGCCCAAGCTGCTGCTGCTCGACGAGCCGGCCGGCGGGCTCAACCACGAGGAGGTCGACAATCTGCGCGAGCTGATCCGCTCGATCCGCGACCGGCTCGGCGTCACCGTGCTTCTGGTCGAGCACCACATGAGCTTGGTCATGAAGGTTTCGGACAAGGTCGTCGCGCTCGATTTCGGCCGCAAGATCGCCGACGGCACGCCCGCCGAGGTGCAGCGCCAGCCCGAGGTCATCAAGGCCTATCTCGGAGGCAGCTTGTGAGCGCGAGCGCGATCCTGGAGACGCGCGGCCTCGACGCCTCTTATGGCCCGACGCGCGTGCTCCAGGCGCTCGAGCTCGCCGTGCCGGCAGGCGGCATCGTCACGATGCTCGGCGCCAACGGCGCCGGCAAGACCACCACCCTGCGCGCCATCTGCAACATGATGGTGCGCTGCGCCGGCGAGGTCCATTTCGCCGGCCAGCGCATCGACGGCAGGCCGACCGAGGACATCGTCCGCCTCGGCATCGGCCACGTGCCCGACGGCCGCGGCACCTTCGTCAGCCTCACCGTCGAGGAGAATCTGCGGCTCGGCGCCCACACCCGCCGCGACAAGCAGGTGGCGCAGGATTTCGAGCGCGTCTATGCCTATTTCCCGCGCCTCAAGGAGCGCTATCGCCAGCAAGCGGGGACGCTGTCCGGCGGCGAGCAGCAGATGCTCGCCATCTCGCGCGCGCTGATGCTGCGGCCCAAGCTGCTGCTGCTGGACGAGCCGTCCTTCGGGCTCGCGCCGCTGGTCGTGCAGGAGATCTTCCGCATCCTGCGCGCCATCAACCGCCAGGAAGGCGTGAGCATGCTGCTGGTGGAGCAGAATGCCAGCATCGCCCTCGAGCTCGCCGACCAGGCCTATCTGCTGGAGACCGGGCGGATCATCCTGGCCGGCCCGTCCAGCGTGATCAGCAGCGACGAATCCGTGCGCCGCGCCTATCTCGGTTACTAGGGGGCTGCCTGGGAAATGGAACGGGTCTGCGTTGCACGAGGATGGGGCGATGTTAGGAGCGGCGCCGCAGGCGATGCCAGGCGCATCGTCAAGGCGCCGCGACGCGGCAGCGCCCCATCCTCGTGCAACCCGGAGGGACATCGGCATTTGCCGCCGGCTCGTCGTCGCTCGTCGCTCACGATGCGCACGGCATCGCCGCGCTCCTCGCTCCTAGCCCAGCGGCAAGTGTCGATGTCGCAGACCCGTTCCATTTCCCAGACAGCCCCCTGAGGAACCGCCGCCATGCAAGCG
>DASWFH010000339.1:0-7416 GCA_036394355.1 Allostellaceae bacterium
GTCATGGCCGACGAAGACGCGGTCGAGCATCGGCTGCATGAGCCAAGCGTTTCCCGCCGTGGCCGCCGCCACCAGGGCCATGCACAGCAGCGCCACGACCATGCGTCCGGTGTAGGGGCGCAGGAAGTTGCCGACGAGACGGCGCACCAGCGGCGAGGTGCGATGGCTGAACTCGGCGCCCGGCGCGCCCGGCGGCTCTCGCTGATCGACCTCGGCGCTCAATGCGGACGGCTTCCCCTCGTTGTGTGGCAATCATAGCATGGCGTGCATGTTGTTAACGAAGCCTCTGCCGGCAGGCAAGTTCCGCGCCGCCACGGCTGGAGCACGGATGGCCGATGACCGCGAGGCCGCCTTGGGTTAAAGGAAGGCCGGTGGAGATGGGGGCGCATGAACAATAACGAGGGGCGGGCACGCCGCCTCCTGGTGATCTACAACCCGACGGCCGGGAGCCGCGCGCGGCGGCGGCTCGCCGGGTGGCTTGTCTGCCTCGAGCGCCTGGGCGCCGCCGTCAGCCTGCGCGAGACGACTGCGCCGCGCCATGCCGAGGCGCTCGCCCGCACGGCCGACCCGGCCTCGGTCGACGCCGTGGTGGCCGCCGGCGGCGACGGCACCATCAACGAAGCGGTGAACGGGCTGGCTGGATCGCCGCTGCCGCTCGGCATCCTGCCGCTCGGCACCGCCAATGTCCTGGCCGGCGAGATCGGCCTGCCGCGCCAGGCCATGGCGCTGGCGCGCATCCTCGCCTTCGCTCCGGCGCGACCGGTCTGGCCGGGCGAGGCGATGGCCGATGGGGCCGGCGTCGGTCGACGGTTTCTCGTCATGGCGGGGATCGGCTTCGACGCCGATGTGGTCGAAGCGCTCGACCTGCCGTTGAAGCGCCGGCTCGGCAAGCTCGCTTATGTCGCGAGCGTCATCGGCCGGCTGCGCGACTACCGGCGACGCAGCTACCGTGCCGAGCTCGACGGCGTCGTCGTCGAAAGTGCGTCGCTGGTGGCGGCCAGGGCGCATTTCTACGGCGGCCGCTTCGTGCTGGCGCCGGCCGCTCGCCTCGACGATCCGGTGTTTCAGGTGGTGCTGTTCGGCCGGGCCGGTCGCGGCGCGGCGCTCGGCTACATGGCCGCGATGGCCGCGGGCGTGCTGCAGCGGTGCCCGAGTGTGCGCATCGTGCCCGCCCGGCACCTGCGGCTCATCGAGCCGCCCGGCGCTGCCGTGCAGCTCGACGGCGACATCCATGTCCGCCTTCCGCTGACGCTGCGCATCGCCGCCACGCCGCTGCAGCTCGTCCAGCCCAGTCCGTAGCTTTAAGCGCCGGCGACGGTCATCCCATCGACGCGCAGCGTCGGCGCGTCGATGCCCGTCTTGAACTCGAGGTCGCTCGCGGCGGCCAGGTGCTGGAACATGTCCTTGAGATTGCCGGCCACGGTGACCTCGCTCACGGGATAGGCGAGCTTGCCGCGCTCGATCCAGAAGCCCGCCGCGCCGCGGCTGTAGTCGCCGGTGACAGCGTTGACGCCCATGCCCATGAGCTCGGTGACATAGAAGCCCTTGTCGATGTCGCCGATCAGCTCGCCCGCGGTGATCGGCCCCGGCTCGAGCCATAAATTGTTCGGCGACGGGCCCGGCGGCGAGGACGTGCCGCGCGCGGCATGGCCGGTGCTGCGCAGACCGAGCTGACGCGCCGAGGCGAGATCGAGCAGCCAGGTGGTCAACACGCCATCCTCGATGATGGCGCGGCGCGCATTGGCGATGCCTTCGCCGTCGAAGGGCTTCGAGCGCAAGCCGCGCCGGCGGTGCGGGTCGTCGATGACGGTGATGCTCGCCGGAAAGATGCGCTTGCCGAGCCTGTCCTGCAGAAAGCTGGTGCGGCGCGCGATGGCCGGGCCGCTGATCGCGCCGGCGAGATGACGCACCAGGCTCGAAGCGACGCGCGGGTCATAGACCACCGGCACTTGGCAGGTCGGCACCTTGCGCGCGCCGAGCCGGCGCACCGCGCGCTCGCCGGCGGTGCGCCCGACTGCTTGCGGGTCGCGCAGGTCGCCGGCGTGGACGGCGCTGCTGAAGTCGTCGTCGCGCTCCATCGCCGTGCCTTCGCCGGCGAGCACCGAAACGCTGACGCTGTGTCCTGTGCCGGCATAGCCGCCGACAAAACCGTTCGACGCCACCAGCATCACGCGCGAGCGCCCCCAGCTTGCTTCGGCGCCTTCCGAGTTGGTGACGCCGGGCACGGCGCGCGCCGCTTCCTCGGCGGCGGTGGCGCGCGTGACCAGCGTCTCCGGCGTGGGCTCGGCCGGATCGACCATGTCGAGGTCGGGCCAGCTGCGCGCGATTTCGTCGGGCGAGGCCAGGCCGCAATAGGGATCCTCCGGCACCGCCTTGGCCATGGCGATGGCGCGCGCCACGAGCTCGTCGAAGCGCTCGGCGCCGCGGTCGTTCGACGACACGATCGCTTGGCGCTTGCCGATGAGGACGCGCAGTCCGAGATCGTAGCTCTCGGAGCGCTCGAGCTTCTCGGTGTTGCCGAGGCGCTGGGCGTGGCTCAGCGACACGCCCTCGAACAGCACGGCATCGGCGGCATCGGCGCCGGCCCGCCGCGCCTTGGCGACGAGAGCGTCGAGGAGAGCGCGGGCGTCTATCGGTTGCGGCATGGCGGGATCCTTGCGGCGACGCGCGAACGGTGAAGAGATATATGGGCGGGCGGCGGGCCGGCGGCCACCGCATCACAGACGGAAGATGCGCTGCGCGTTGCCGCCGCGCACGGCGTCGCGCTGACCGGCCGGCAGGGCGTCGACGCGGGCGAGACAGCCTTTCATGTCGCCGATGTTGTGCGGGTAATCGGAGCCGTACATGACGTGGTCGGCGCCGCCGACGTCGATGCACAGCGCGAGCGCCTCCGGGCGATAGGTCACGCTGTCGTAGTAGATGTGTCGGAGGTAGTCGCGCGGCGGTGTCTCCGTGCGCGTGCGGCACGCTTTCATATTCTCGAAGCAGATGTCGAGCCGACCGGCGAGATAAGGCAGCGCCGCTCCGGCATGCGATGCGATCAGCTTGAGGTTGGGGAAGCGGTCGAAAAAGCCATCGAAGATCATGCGTGCGACGGCCAGGCTGGTGTCGAACATGAAGCCGATCGAAGCGATGAGATTGTAGGCGCGCAGATCCATCTCGGGCGTACCCGGCGGCGCCGTCGGATGAACCAGCACCGGCAGCGCGCGGCGGTCGATCTCCTGCCACAACGGCGCGAACAGCGGATCGGTCAGCGAGCGTCCGTCGATGTTGGCGAGCACCATGACACCGACCGCGCCGCGATCGCAGGCGCGCCGCAGTTCCGCCACCGCGAGCTCCGGGTATTGCCACGGCAGCGACGCCATCCAGCGGATGCGGCCAGGATAGGCCTTCTCGGCGCGCGCCATGTCGTCGTTGACGATGCGCGCCGCCTCGTGGCTCACCTCGGCGCCCCCCCAATAGACATTGGGGCAGGTGAGCGACAGGATGGCGATGTCGACGCGCGCCGCATCCATCGCCCGGATGCGGGCGTCGTAGTCGAAATGCCCCTCTTGCGGCGTCATGAAGGGCGCGCCGTCGAGAAAGATGCCCTCCGGCGCGTCCATGCTCTTCTGCACCGCGTAGCGCGGCTTGCCGTGGCGACGCAGCAGCTCGAGCCATTGCTGGTTGAGCATGTGCGTATGCACGTCGATGACGGGCATTGTCATTCCTCGCTCTTCTCGGTCCCGGCTCGCCCACGCTAGCATGGGCATTTTCGCAGCCACAAGCCGCGCCTATGTTAGGCTGGGCACATGGAGGGAGCAGGAGATGAGCTGGCAGCCGGCAAAGGAACCCGCGGTGGCGGCCGAGCCGTCGCCCGATCCTGTCGAGATGGCGATCGTGCCGCGCACCCGCGACCTCGGCGACGGCTTCCAGGTGCGCCGCGTGCTGCCCTTCGTGAACCGCCGCATGGTCGGGCCCTTCATCTTCTTCGACGCGATGGGGCCGACGCTGTTCGAGGGCGGGCACGGCCTCGACGTGCGGCCGCACCCGCATATCGGCCTCGCCACCGTCACCTATCTCTTCGCCGGCGAGATCATCCATCGCGACAGCCTCGGCAATGTGCAGCCGATCCGGCCCGGCGATGTGAATTGGATGACGGCCGGGCGCGGCATCGCCCATTCCGAGCGCAGCGATCGCGCCCGGCTGGTGCAGGAGCCGCGGCTTTTTGGCATCCAGTCCTGGATCGCCCTGCCGATGCGCGACGAGGAGACCGCTCCCGACTTCGCCCATCATCCCGGCGCCACGCTGCCGGTGATCGACGGGGAGGGCAAGAGCCTGCGCCTCATCGCCGGCGAGCTGTTCGGCGCCCGCGCGCCGGTGCGTACCTTCTCCGCGATGTTCTATGCCGACGTGTCGCTCGATCGCGGGGCGCGGCTGGCGCTCCCGGCCGAGCACGAGGAGCGCGCCGCCTTCCTCGTCGAGGGCGCCGTCGATCTTGCCGGCGAAACGCATGCCCCCGGCCAGCTCCTGGTCTTCCGCCCCGGCGCCGAGATCGTCCTGTCGGCGCCCTCGGGCGCCCGGCTCATGCTGCTCGGCGGCGCGCCCATGGACGGGCCGCGCCATATCTGGTGGAACTTCGTCTCGAGCTCGCCCGAACGCATCGAAGCGGCTAAGGCCGATTGGAAGGCCGGCCGGTTTGCCCGGGTTATCGGCGAGACCGAACTCATCCCGCTGCCGGAATGACGGCGCACAAGGGCGCAAACCCCTGGCATTTAACGCCGCTTTAAGCATCATCGACGAATATTAAGCCCGGTCGAGCGCCATTGGGCGTATCGGCGGAGGAGTTGAGTCGATGGCGGGCAAAGCGGGCACCCCCAAGAAGAAACCAGCGCGCCATGCAGCAGCGGTCGATATCGGCGCCATGTTCGACGAGCTGCGCTCCTTCATCGACGAGCGCATCGCCCGGGTCGACCGGCGCATCGCCGATCTCAGCGACGAGATCAACGCCACCGTGCAGATGGTCGATTTCAGCGAGGCGAACCTGTCGCGCCAGCTGCAGCGCATGCATCATCAGATTACGGGTGTCGTGGCGCTGCCGGCCACGGTGCCGCACAGCTCGGGGCTCGAACTCGAGGCCGTCGTACGCGAGGCCGAGGCGGCCGCCCACCGCATCATGAACGCAGCCGAGGCGATCCGCGCCGCCATCGGCAAGAAGGGCGCCGATGTCGCCATCACCAAGCAGATCGGCATCATCTTCGAGGCCTGCATCTTCCAGGACCTCACCGGCCAGCGCATCCGCCGCGCGCTGGAACGGCTGCAACACATCGAGCGTACGCTCTCCAACATGGTGAAGCAGGCGAGCCAGGACGAGGTCGCGCAGGCGCGGCTCGAGGCGAAAGCGGCCGCCGAGCTCGGCCACCGCGGACCGATCCTGGATCAGGACGGGATCGACAAGCTGCTCGACGTCTGACGCGGCCGGCTCTCGCCCTCATTTCCAGATCGGCTTGCCGCTGCCCGGCAGGCCATAGCTCGGCCATTTCGCCGTCACCTCGGCGATGATCCCGTCGCTCATGCGGATCTTGCGGCCCCACTCGCGGTGCGTCTCGCCCGGCCATTTGTTGGTGGCGTCGAGGCCGATCTTGCCGCCGAGTCCGGATTCCGGCGAGGCGAAGTCGAGATAGTCGATCGGCGTGTTCTCGACCACGGTGATGTCGCGCGCCGGATCCATGCGCGTCGCCATCGCCCATATCACGTCCTTCCAGTCGCGGGCGTCGATGTCGTCATCGACGACGATGACGAATTTCGTGTAGACGAACTGACGCAGGAAGGACCACACGCCCATCATCACGCGCTTGGCGTGGCCGGCATAGGCCTTCTTCATCGACACCACGGCGATGCGGTAGGAGCAACCTTCGGGCGGCAGCCAGAAATCGACGATCTCCGGGAATTGCTGCGTCAGCAGCGGGATGAACACCTCGTTGAGCGCCTCGCCCAGCACCGAGGGCTCGTCGGGCGGGCGGCCGGTGAAGGTGGAGAGATAGATCGGCTGGCGCCGCATGGTGATGGCGGAGAGGCGGAACACCGGGAAGCGCTCGACCGCGTTGTAGTAGCCCGTGTGATCGCCGTAAGGACCCTCGTCGCCGTACTCGTCGAGCGCGACATGGCCCTCGAGCACGATCTCCGCCTGCGCCGGCACCTTGAGCGGCACGGTCTTGCAGTCGACGAGCTCTACTTTGCGGCCGCGCAGCAAGCCCGCGAACTGATATTCCGACAGCGTGTCGGGCACCGGCGTCACCGCGGCGAGGATGGTGCCGGGATCGGCGCCGATCACCGCCGCCGCCGGCAGCGGCTCGCGCTTCGCCTGAGCCCAGCGCTGGTGATGCTGCGCGCCGCCGCGGTGCTTGAGCCAGCGCATCAGCGTGGTGTCGCGCCCGGTCACCTGCATGCGGTAGATGCCGAGATTGTAGTTGTCCTCGCGGCGCTCGCCCGGTCCCTTGGTGACGACCAGCGGCCAGGTGACGAGCGGCGCGGGTTCGCCCGGCCAGCAGGTCTGGATGGGGAACTGCGCGAGGTCGATGTCGCCGCCGGTGAGGACGACCTCCTGGCAGGGCGCGCTGCCGACCGTCTTGGGCTTCATCGCCAGCACCGTCTTGAGCAATGGCAACATGTCGAGCGCCTCGCGCCAGCCGCCGGGCGGCTCCGGCTGCTTCAGGAAAGCGAGCGTCTCGCCTATCTCGCGCAGCTGCTCGGGCTCGCGGTCCATCCCCCAGGCCACGCGCTCGACCGTGCCGAACAGGTTCGTCAGCACCGGCATGGCGTAGCGGCCGCCGTCGCCGCGCATGACATTCTCGAACAACACCGCAGGGCCCTTCTCGGCGAGGAGGCGCGTGTGGATCTCGGTGATCTCGAGTGCCGGCGACACCGGCGTCGCGACGCGCACGAGACGCCCCGCCCGTTCGAGGCGCGCGATGAAGTCGCGGAGCGAGGCGTAGGGCATCGGGACCTTGCCTTGGCGGCGGAGCAGCGACTATAGGTCGGGCACCCGCACCAGGCCATCGGCGCTTGCGGCGGGCGAAGGGCGGCGAGCGGGCGCATGGCGCGCTATTGGGTAGTCGGCGGCGAATACGCGGATGCACGCTTCGAGCAGCTCGCCCCCGGCGCGCGCGAGGAGCGCCACGGCCCCTTCGCGACCTACGACCAGGCCTATGTCAAATGGCAGGAGCGCGCCCGCGCCACCATCGACGACGCGCTGGTGCGTTTTCGCATCGTCGAGGACAAGGGTTAAGTCCAGCACGAAGCGCCGACCGCGATGCCCGACTACTCGTCGTCGTCGCGGAAGCCACCGCCGAGCTTCGATTAGCATAGCGCCCACTTTGCGCGCGGTCGTGTGGGCGCGAAACGTCGGTCGGCAGCTATCCGCCCAGACGCCATACC
>DASWFH010000340.1:0-2689 GCA_036394355.1 Allostellaceae bacterium
TACGCCCGTCTCGTAGCGGCGCTGCCCGCGGTGGTGCCGTTCGTGCCGCCGGAGGCGCTGGAGCGCCGCATAGGCGCGCGGCTGCGCCTGCGCATCGGCGCCAACGAAAGTAATTTCGGCCCGTCGCCGCGCGCCGTGGCAGCGATGACGGCGGCGGCCGGACAGGTCAACTGGTATTGCGATCCCGAAGGTTTCGTGCTGCGCGAGGCGCTTGCCGCGCATCATCGCGTCGGGCGCGGCAACATCCTCCTCGCCAGCGGCATCGACGATCTTCTCGGCCTCATCGTCCGCACGGTGATCGATCCCGGCGACACGGTGGTGATGTCGCACGGTGCCTATCCGACCTTTGCTTTCCACGTCAACGGCTTCGGTGGCAGGCTGGTAACCGCGCCCTATCGCGGCGACCGCAACGATGCGGAGGCGCTCGTCGCCGCCGCGCGGCAGAGCGGCGCGCGGCTGCTCTACCTCTCGAATCCGGACAACCCGACGGGCAGCTGGCTGACGGCAGAGGCGCAGCTGGCGTTGCTGGCCGGCCTGCCGGAAGCCTGCCTGCTCGTTCTCGACGAGGCCTATGCCGATTTCGCGCCGGCGGATGCCCTGCCCGAGACCGATCCCGAGGATCCCCGACTCATCCGGCTGAGGACCTTCTCCAAGGCGCACGGCATGGCGGGGGCGCGCATCGGCTATGCCATCGCACCGGCGGAGACGGTGCAGAGCTTCGACAAGATCCGCCATCATTTCGGCGTCAACCGGGTGGCCCAGGAGGGCGCTCTCGCCTCGCTCGGCGACCCTGATTTCATCGCCGGCGTGGTGCGCGAGGTCGCGGCCGGCCGGCGCGACTACGCCGAGATCGCTGCCGGGCTCGGCCTCTTCGCGCTGCCGTCGGCGACCAATTTCGTCGCCATCGATTGCGGCACGACCGAGCGCGCGAAAGCGGTGCTGACGGCGCTGCTCGAGAAGGAGCGCGTCTTCATCCGCATGGCCGGCGTCGCGCCGCTCAACCGCTGCATCCGGGTGACGGTCGGGACTGCGCCGGAGCGCAAATCGTTCGGCGCGGCGCTCGGGCGGGTGCTGGCGGAGATCCCCGGCCGCTAGAGCATGATCCGATTAGATTGAATCGGATCATGCTCTAGCTTTATTTGCCGCATTTTCTGCGCCGAACCGGCATCCACTTCGGCGGAAAATGCTCTAGTCTTACTGAGTCATCTTGTCGCATCGCCCTGCGACGCTTGACGATTCAGCCTCGGTGATTGGGATTGGATCGCCGGGAGGTTGAGATGTCGGACGGGACTGAGGCTCGTTTCGAGGCTTACGCGGACGGGCTTGCGAGTGTGTTGGGCGGTGCCGTGCGGGCGGCCGGGCTCAAGGACTACTGCACGGGGCTGATGCTGCCGCTGGAGCGCAAGAGCGTGGAGCCGCTGGCGGCGGCGACGTCGCCGGCTCGGGTCTCGGCGCAGCACCAGTCGCTGATGCACTTCGTCAGCGTCTCGCCGTGGTCGGACGAGAAGCTCTTGGCCAAGGTGCGCGCGCTGGTGCTGCCGGTGATCGAGCGCCATGGGCCGATCGAGGCGTGGATCATCGACGACACCGGCTTTCGCAAGCAGGGCCGCCACTCGGTGGGGGTGGCGCGTCAGTACCTGGGGGAGATCGGCAAGCAGGACAACTGCCAGGTGGCGGTGAGCCTTTCGCTGGCCAACGCCTGGGCGAGCCTGCCGGCGGCGTTTCAGCTCTATCTTCCGAAGGATTGGGCCGAGGATGGGGCGAGGCGCAAGAAGGCGGGGGTTCCCGAGGCGGTCGCCTTCGCCACCAAGCCCGCGATCGCCTTGTCGCAGATCGGCGCCGCGGTGGCGGCGGGACTGCCGCGAGGGGTTGTGCTGATGGATCCCGGCTATGGCCACGACGGGCGCCTGCGCGCCGGCGTCTCGGCCCTGGGGCTGACTTACCTCGCCGGCATCCAGGGCGACGCTGTCGTCTTTGATCCTGACGCCACGATCGAGCCGGACCGCCCGGCGCCCAAGCGGGGACGGCGAGGCGAGCCCACCGTGATCTCGGCCAGGGAGCTGGCCTTTCGCTTGCCGCAGAGCGCCTGGCGGCAGGTCGAGTGGCGCGAAGGGACGAACGAGACCTTGTCCTCGCGCTTCGCCAGAGTGCGCGTCCGCTCGGCCAGCCGGCGCGGCAAGGACGAGGCCCTGACCGAAGAGTGGCTCCTGATTGAATGGTCCGAAGGCGACGCCGAGCCCGCCAAATACTGGTTCGCCACCCTGCCGGCCGACATCTCCTTCGAGCGGCTGGTGGAGCTGGCCAAGCTGCGTTGGCGCATCGAGCGGGACTACCAGGACCTCAAGCAGGAGGTGGGCCTGGATCACTTCGAAGGCCGAAGCTGGCGAGGCTTCCACCACCACGCCAGCCTCTCGATCGCCGCCTACGGATTCCTGATCTCCGAGCGGGCGACGATTCCCCCCTCAGGACCTCGTTCCTCCGGGAGAGGCGCGCAGGCTGCCCTACCCGAAGATTATCGACCCCGAGGCGCCGCCGATCCGACCCGAACGGCACATCCCCAACTCTATCGCCACCATGCGCCGGCGTCTCATCGTGGCTCTCGTCAGACGACTGCCGCGATGTCCATGCTGCGCGGCCAAGAGCCGCCAACACAAACGCCAACGACGGTTATGACGCAGTAAGACTAGGG
>DASWFH010000341.1:0-4007 GCA_036394355.1 Allostellaceae bacterium
AGGTCTGGGGCATGACGCTGCCGATGGATCGCGGCAGCGATGACGAGCCGCCTGCCGCGGTCGGCTTCGCCTCCGGCTACGACGCGCTGGTGCAGCGCCTCCACGAGCGGCAGCTGGCGCGCGTCCAGCAGGAGACGGACCTCAACAAGCGCGCGCTGATCTACGGCTTCCCGGCGCAGGTGGCCTCGCTCAAGGAGCTGGTGAAGGAGTTCCTCGACGAGATCTTCATGCCCAACCGCTACGAGGGGCGGCCGCTGCTGCGCGGCGTCTATTTCACCAGCGGCACGCAGGAAGGCACGCCGATCGACCGCATCATGGCCGGCGTGGCCGCGACCTTCGGCCTCGACCGCCAGCGGCTGCCGGCGTTCAGCGGCGCCGGCCGCGGCTATTTCCTCACGCGGCTGCTGCGCGGCGTCGTCTTCGCCGAAGCGAGCGTCGCCGGCGCCGATGCCAAGCTGGAGCGCCGCCAGACGCTGCTGCGCCAGGGCGCGTTTGCCGCGGCGGCCGCGGTGTTCGTCGCCGCCATCGCGGCGTGGACGGTAAGTTATTTCGGCAATCGCAGCCTCATCGCCGAGGTCGACGGCCAGCTGGCGCAATACGCGCAAGCGGTGGCGCCGGTGGCGACGCCGCAGGTCAATGAAGGCGATGTGCTGCGCGTGCTGCCGCCGTTGCGTTTCCTGCGCGCCATGCCCGCCGGCTATGACGCGCGCGCCGAGAGCGCGCCGTGGTCGGTCAGCTTCGGCCTCTATCAGGGCGACAAGCTCGGCTCGCAGGAGATCCTCGCCTACCGCCGGGCGCTCAACACCATCTTCCTGCCACGGCTGCTGGTTCGCCTCGGCGGGCAAATCCGCGGCAATCTCGACAAGCCGGACTACGTCCACGAGGCGCTCAAGACCTATCTGATGCTGGGCGGCGCGGGGCCGCTGGACAAGGATCTCGTGCGCGCCTGGATGGATTTCGACTGGAAGGCGCAACTCCCCGGCCCGGACAAGGAGGATGTGCGCAACGAGCTTGCCGCTCACCTCAACGCCTTGCTCGAAGCGCAGCTGCAGCCGATCGGCCTCGACGGCAGCGTCATCGACACGGCGCGGCGCACGCTGCTGCAGTCGCCGCTGGCAAGCCGCGCCTACAACACGATGAAGCAAAGCGCCGCGGCGCGGAAGCTGCCGGAATGGCGCATCGCCGCCAATGCCGGTCCCGCCGCCGACCGCGTCTTCGTGCGCAATTCCGGCAAGCTGCTGTCGGACGGCATTCCCGGGCTCTACACCTATGAGGGCTTCTACAAGGTGTTCATGCCCGGGCTCGCCAGCGTCGCGCGCGACGTGGCGCGGGAGAGCTGGGTGCTCGGCGACGCCGCGCCCAAGGGCGGCGAGGCGACCGTCTCCTCCGGACTGCAGCGCGACATCGCCCAGCTCTATACCAACGAGTACATCGCGCAATGGGACGGGCTGCTCGCGGATATCGCGGTCGTACCCTTCCGCGGCATGCAGAACGCCGCCGAAGTGGTGAACATCCTCTCCGCGCCGACCTCGCCGCTGAAGCTGTTGCTGACCTCGGCGGCGAAGGAGACACAGCTGAGCCGTGCCCCCGACATCGGCGGCGCGCTCGGCGACAAGGCCGCAGCCGCGTTACAGGGCGCCACGGCGGCGGCGACCGGCGCCGCCAACAAGCTCGCCGGCATCGTCGGCCAAAGCGCGGTCCCGGCCATCCCCAGCTACGGGCAGGCGGTGGACGACCATTTCCGGCGGCTGCAAGAATTCGTCGGGCTGGGCGGGCAGGGCCCGGCGCCGATCGACGATCTCATCCGCGGCCTCAACGACGTCTATCTGCAGCTCAACCGCATGGGCCAGCCGGGCCAGGATCTGGTTGCCCGCGCCGATGGCGGCGCGGTGCAGAAGCTGGCGACGGACGCGACGCGGCTGCCGCCGCCGCTCGCCGCAATGGTCACGGGCATCGCGCGCGGCGCCTCCACCACCGCCGTCGGCGGCGCGCGCGTGCAGATCAACGACGACTGGCAGGCAAAGGTGCTGCCTTTCTGCCAGCGCGCGCTCGACAACCGCTATCCGATCGTCCGCGGCAGTTCGACCGATGTCACCCTCGACGATTTCGCCAAGCTGTTCGCGCCCAACGGCCTCATCGACGCGTTCTTCAAGGCCAACCTCAAGCCGTTCGTCGATACCTCGCATCTGCCGTGGCGCTGGCAGAAGGTCGACAACATCGAGCTCGGCATCTCGCAGGATGTGCTAACGCAGTTCCAGCGCGCCGCCGCGATCCGCGACGGCTTCTTCGCCGGCGGTGCCGCGCCCGGCGTCAAGTTCGAGCTGCTGCCGGTCTCGCTCGACGCCGAAGTGACGCAGGTGCTGATCGACATCAACGGCCAGGAAGTGACCTATGCCCATGGTCCGCCGCGGCTGACCCTGGTGCAGTGGCCGGGCACCGGCGGCACCGAGCGCGGCCGCGTCGCCTTCTCGCCAGCGGCCTCGGGACAGACCTCGAGCATCACCAAATCGGGGCCATGGTCGCTGTTCCGCCTGTTCGACGAGGCCAAGATCCAGGGCACTGGCTTATCCGACCGGCTGCAGGTGACCTTCTCGGTCGGCGGCCGCACCGCGGTCTATGAGGCGCGCGCCAACAGCGTCAACAACCCGCTCACCATGACCGAGCTGCACGATTTCCGCTGCCCTGCTCGGCTATGAATGAGGTGGCGCTCGCTCCGCGGCTCGGCTTCTTCGGCAAATTGCCGGCGCGCGGCGATTTCGTCACCCGCCGCCTGACGCGCGACTTCACCGACCCGTGGGACGGCTGGCTTCAGGACGCGATCGCGACGAGTGCGCAACAGCTCGGCGAGGAATGGCTCGATAGCTACCTCACCGCGCCGATCTGGCGCTTCCTGCTGTCGTCGGGCGTGTGCGGGCAAATGCCGATGCTCGGCGTGATGATGCCGAGCGTCGACCGCGTCGGGCGCTATTTCCCGCTGACGCTCGCCGTCACGGTCGTCGACAGCCCGGCGCCGGCCAAGACGATGCTCACCGCCGCGTCCTGGTTTGACGAGGTCGAGCAGCTCGCCCTCTCCGCGCTCGAGGAGGACGCCGATCTCGACCGCATCGATCAGGAGGCGGAGGCGATCGCGCCGCCGTCGCCGGAGCATCCGGACGGCGCGTCCTACCGCACCGACCGGGCCGTCTCGGTCGAGCTCGGCGACGGTAGCGGCGCCGACGCGGCGGCCGGCGCGATTGACGGTGTGCTTGGCCTGCTCGCGTCGCGCTATACGCTGTGGTGGACCAGCGGCTCCGACCGCTTCAAGCCGTCGCTCGTTTTCGCCGAAGGTTTGCCGTCCGTCGAGCGCTTCGCCGCGCTGCTCGACGGGAGATGGGAGCAGTGGGGATGGAAGACACGGTAAGGCACTCCATCGCGCCGAAGCCATCGGCGCCGCCCGGCTTCCGCCTCGCCTCCGCGGCCGTCACGCATGTCGGCAAGGTGCGCAAGGTCAACGAGGATTCGTTCCTCGAGCGTCCCGATCTCGGCCTTTGGGCGGTCGCCGACGGCGTCGGTGGCGCGAGCCAGGGCGACCGCGCCAGCCGGCTCGTCGTCGAGGCGCTGGGCCGCATTCGCCCGCCGGCCGCGGCGGCGGCTTTCCTCGCCGAGGTCTGCGATCAGCTCAAATCCGTCAACGGACAGCTCCAGCAGGAAGCGACGGCGCAGGGCGGCGAGCGCTTGAGCGCCAGCACCGTCGTCGCGCTGCTCGTCTTCGGCCAGCATTTCGCCTGCGCCTGGGCCGGCGACAGCCGACTTTACCTGCTGCGCGACTACCGGCTGCACCAGATCAGCCGCGACCACAGCGAGGTGCAGGAGCTGGTCGATCAGGGCATGCTGACGCCGGAGCAGGCGCGCACGCACCCGCACGCGAATGTGGTGACCCGCGCCGTCGGCGCTCATGACAAGCTCGCCGTCGACATGGTGCAGGATCGCCTGCGCCGTGACGATATCTTCTTGCTGTGCAGCGACGG
>DASWFH010000342.1:0-7537 GCA_036394355.1 Allostellaceae bacterium
GATCGCGCGCTGCGCTTCCTCGGCCGCGGCCACGATGCCGCCGAAGCGCGCGCCGCCCTCGCGCTCGCCGAGCGCCATTTCGCGCGCTATTCCTTCGATCTCATCTATGCGCGGCCGGAGCAGACGCTGGCGCAATGGCAGGCGGAGCTGGCACGTGCGATCGAGCTCGCCGGCGATCACCTGTCGGTGTATCAGCTCACCATCGAGCCCGGCACCGCTTTTGCGGCCGCATACGCGCGCGGCGACTGGGCGCTGCCGGAGGACGAGCTCGCCGGCGACCTGTACGAGGCGACGCAGGAGCGGCTCGCCGCGGCCGGGCTGCCCGCCTATGAGATATCGAACCACGCGCGCCGCGGCGGCGAGTGCCGCCACAACCTCACCTACTGGCGCTACGGCGACTACGCCGGGATCGGTCCCGGCGCGCATGGGCGATTGACGCTGGGCAGCGACAAGTTCGCCACGCGCCGCCACCGCGCACCCGAGACCTGGCTCGCCGCGGTCGAGCGCCAGGGTCACGGGCTGCAGGAGCGGGTGGCGCTCACACCGGTGGAGCGGCGCGAGGAAATGCTGATGATGGGCCTGCGCCTCAGCGAAGGCGTCGCGCGCGCGCGCTTCCGCGCCGAGACGGGAGCCGAGATCGAGGCGTCGCTCGACGGCGAGCGGCTGGCCGACCTCGTCGGCGGCGGCTTCCTGGCGCAGGATGCGCATGGGCTGCGCGCCACCGCGGCCGGGCGGCAGCGCCTCAACGCCGTGCTCGCGGCGCTCGCGGCATAAGCGTCGCCAGGCGAGCCGCGGCAATCGATAAAATTGACGCAAAAAGTAAGCCGATTTTCATAGATCGCCGCGCAACATAGCCACAGCGCGAAGAAGGCTCGGCCTGCGATGTCGGCGATAAGCCTGCTGGGACACGATAATACCGCGCCGGATCGCATGGACGGTCCGGCAAGCGCGAAGCGGCGCCTGCTCGAGACACCGAAGGGAACGGTGCTTCTCGTCGGCATCGCCATCATCACCTCGGTTCTTTTGTGCTTCCCGATCTGGCACGCGCTTTTCTTCAGCGACGTGCCGCGCGCCGTACCGATCACCGCGACCATCGTCAGCTTCATCGTCGGTTTGCCGATGGTCCTCTACGTGCAGCATGTCATTCACCGGCTGTCCGATTCCGAGCGTGCACTGAAGCGGCTCGCCGAGCAGCTGGACGTGGCGCGCGCCAAGGCCGAGCACGCCACCGCGGCGCGTTCCGAATTCCTGGCGCGCATGAGCCACGAGCTGCGCACGCCGTTGAATGCGGTGATCGGCTACAGCGAGATCCTCCTCGATGATGCCGGGCGCAACGGCCATGCCGCGGAGCACGCGGGCGATCTGCGGCGCATCCACGGCGCCGGCCGGCATCTATTGGCGTTGATCAACGATGTGCTCGACCTCTCGACCATCGAGGCGGGAAGAATGGCAGTGCGCGTCGCGCCGGTCGATCTCGGCCGCTTCGTCGACGAGGTCGTCGCTGCCTCCCAGCCGCTCATCGACAGCAACCACAACACGCTGCTGGTGGAGCGCCGCACCGAGCTCGGCGCCGTGCTCAGCGACGCCACGAAGCTGCGCCAAGCCGTGCTGAGCCTGCTCGACAACGCCGCCAAGTTCACCAAGAACGGCCGCATCACCCTGACCATCGCGCGCGAGCGGCTGGGGCGCGGCGACTGGCTCACCATCGCCGTGCGCGACACCGGCATCGGCTTCAGCCCGGACAAGATCGCCAGCCTGTTCGACAACTTCACCCAGGCCGAGCCGCTGATGACCCGCCGCTACGGCGGCACCGGGCTCGGGCTGGCCTTGAGCCGCAAGCTCTGCCGCCTCATGGGCGGCGACATCAGCGCCGAGAGCGAGCTCGGCCGCGGCGCCTGCTTCACGCTGCGAATTCCCGCATCGATGGCGTCGCTGGCCGTCGCGTAAGCGCCGGCTTCGGTGGCGAGGCCCGTCTAGGGCTGCGCCGGCGGAACCGAGTGCTACAGTTTTGACCAGCGGCGGGACGCGGGCTCGCGGGCGTCACAGGGCCTGCCATAGCGAGCGCATGCGCAAATCCGGCGCGAATCCGCGGCCCCGGCGTGGCCCATGCGCGTCATGCGTTCGGAATGTATCACGTGAAACCTACAGATGCCCGTTCGAGTGGACCATGGCGGCGCCGCCTGTGCACCAACGGCGCGCCATGAGTGGACGCGCGCGCCACCATGAGAGCGCCACGCGAGCACCACCAGTTCAGTAACCGAGCGCCTGGAACGTCGTCGGCGCCGGGCTGATGACGGTGTTGCCGTTGCGGTGCACTTCGAGGACGGCGAGGCCGCGCTGGATGAGCCCGTCCGAGCGCAGGCGGAAGATGCCGTCGACGCCGGCAAAGCCGCTGGGGTTGGCGAGCGCCGCCGGCGAGAAATCGGCGCCGCCCGCATTGCGCGCGAGCACGGCGGCGAGCGCCGTGGCGTCGTAGGCGAGCGTCGCCAGCCGCGGCGGCGGACGCCGGTAGAGCTCGCGGAAGCGCTGGTCGAAATCGGCGCGCGCGCCCGGCGGCGGCGCGGCGTACCAGCCGCCCGCCAGGGCCGGCTCGGTACCGAGTCCCGGCTCGTCCCACAAGCCGGTGCCGAGAAAATGCACCTTCTCGGGTTCGACGTCGTAATAGGGCAGCAGCGGCGCCACCGATTTGAGTCGCGTGCCGCCTTCCGGGATCAGCACGGCGTCGAAGGGAATGACGATTTCCGGCAGGTCGGCGGCAGCGGCCGCACCGGCCGCGCCGGGCTTGCGCAGAATCTTCGCGCGCACGGCAGGATCCATGGTGGCGCCGACGAGATGCTGTACCGACGGCGTCAGATCCTGCTGGCCGGGATCGTAGATCTCGACCCGCTCGAGCGTGGCGCCGTTCGCCTGCGTCGCCGCGCGCAGGGCCTCGACCGCGATCTCGCCATAGGGCGTGCGCGGCGCAATCACGGCGAAGCGATCGACGCCGCGCGAATGGGCAAAGGCCACCACGCGCTCGATCTCCTGGCGCGGCAGGAAGCCCATCAAATAAGTGCCGTCGCCGGCCAGCTGGGTGGCGGTCGAGAAGGCGACCACCGGCACGCTGGCGGCGCGCGCGACGGGCTTCACCGCCTCCACTTCCGCCGCCAGCAGCGGGCCGATGATGAGCCGCGCGCCTTCGTTGATCGCGGCGCGCGCCGCCACCGCCGCCGCCTCGGCCGTGCCTTGCGTGTCGTGCGGCAGCAGCTCGAGCTTGTCGTCGGCGACGTCGTAGAGCGCCATTTGCGCCGCATCGAGCATGGCGTTGCCGAGCGCCGCGTTCTGCCCGGAAAGCGGCAGCAGCAGCGCCACCCTCACCCTGGCGCCGCCGGGCCCTCCGGGCGAAGGCAGCGGCGTCTGCGTGACCGGCGCGTTCTCCGGGCCGGGCTGGATCGGCGGGCGCGTCGCTTGCGGCTGCTCGGGCGATCCCGTTATGGTCTTCCCCTGACAGGCGGCAAGCGCCAGCGCGGAGAGGACCAGCCATGCCGCGGCAGCAACGCGCGGGCAGGCGAGACGCCGGGAAGCCAGGCGGAACAAGCGCAACCTCCGTCGAGGTCGAGAGCGACGGCGGAGAGCCTAACCACCCTGCCGCGGGAAGTAAACGGCCCGCGCCCGGCCTGCATGTCGTAGCGACGCCGATCGGCAACGCCGCGGACATCACCTTGCGCGCGCTGGCCGTATTGCGCGGCGCCGACGCGATCGCCTGCGAGGACACGCGCGTCACGGCCAAGCTGCTGGCGCGGCACGGCATCGCCGCGCCGCTGCTCGCTTATCATGACCACAATGCCGAGCGCATGCGCCCGCTGCTGCTCGAGCGCTTGCGGCAGGGCGACGCGGTCGCGCTGGTCGCCGATGCCGGCACGCCGCTCGTCTCCGATCCCGGCTTCAAGCTGGTGCGCGCCGCGATCGCCGAGGGCCTGCCGGTGACGACGCTGCCGGGTCCCTCAGCGGCGCTGGCCGCCCTCGTGCTGTCGGGCCTGCCGAGCGACCGCTTCCTCTTCGCCGGCTTCCTGCCGCCCAAGCCGGCGGCGCGGCGGCGCACGCTGGCGGAACTCGGCGTTGTGCCGGCGACGCTCATCTTCTTCGAGGGCGCGTCGCGGCTGGCGGCCGCGCTCGGCGACATGGCGGAGACGCTGGGCGACCGGCCGGCCGCGGTGGCGCGCGAGCTCACCAAGCTCTACGAGGAGGTCCGCCGCGGCTCGCTGCGCGAGCTTGCCGGCCATTACGCGGCGTCGGGCCCGCCGCGCGGCGAGGTCGTGGTGGTGGTCGGGCCGCCGCCGGCAGAGGCGCCAGCGATGACGGAAGACGCGCTTGACGCGCAGCTCCAGGCGGCGCTGGCGGGGATGAGTCTCAAGGATGCGAGCGCCACCGTCGCCGCGGCCACCGGCCTGAAGCGGCGCGACGTCTATGCGCGGGCCCTGGCGCTGGCCGGACGCGGCAAATGACCCCGGCAAGGAAGCGCCAAGCATTCCGCCGCGGCCATGCGGCCGAGCTGCTTTGCCTGTGGCATCTGCGCCTGCGCGGCTATCGCATCCTGGCGCGCCGCTTCCGCGTGCCCTCGGGCGAGATCGACCTGATTGCGCGGCGCGGCCGTGTGCTCGCGGCGATCGAGGTCAAGGCGCGGGCGAGCCTCGCCACCGCCAGCGAATCCGTCTCCGCCCGTCAGCGCCGGCGGGTCGCCCGGGCGCTCGAGCATTTCCTGGCGCTGCGGCCGGAGCTGGCCGGGCTTGCGCCGCGCTTCGACGTGATGCTGGTGGCGCCGGGCCGCCTGCCGCAGCACATCGCCGATGCCTGGCGCGGCGACCTTTCCTAGAAGTCGCGGAAGGCGACACCAAGTGTTAAGGCGCGACCGAATAGACTTCGCACCACGTCAACAGACCACGTTCGATCGCTCATGACCGATCCAGTTGCGCATGTCGGGAGCGTGCCCGAAACCACCAGGCAGCCGTCTGTGCGCAGCCGCGGCGCTTGGCTGGCGGCCGCCGGCCTGATCCTGGTCAAGCTCGTCAAGAGCGCGAAATTCGTGAAGTTCGCGCTCTTCGTGGCGAGCCTCGGCGCACTCGCGCTCAACCGGCCGGTGGAGGCGGCCTGCGTCATTGTCTATGCCATTTTCGTCCACGAGACCGGTCACGTGCTCGCCATGAAGGCTTGCGGCATCAAGACCAGCGGCATGTACTTCCTGCCCTTCCTCGGCGCCGTCGCGGTAAGCAAGGAGCCCGCGCGCACGCGGGCGCAGGAATGGTTCATCGCCATTGCCGGCCCGGCCTTCGGCCTGCTGTCGCTGGCGCCGCTGCTCGCGGTCGCCTACGCGACGGGCGACCCGCAATGGGACGCCTACGCCGCGATGGCGGCGCTCATCAACCTGTTCAACCTGCTGCCCATCGGCATCCTCGACGGCGGCCGGATCGTGCAGGCGATCGCCTTCTCGATCGCCGGCTGGCTCGGCATTGCCGCCTTCGGCGTGGGCCTCGGCCTCGGTGCCTATGTGCTGTTGCACACGGCGGGCGGGGTGGTGAGCCTCGTCCTCGTGCTGTCGCTCCTCGAGTTCGCCTCGGCGTGGCGGCGCAACCGTGACAATCCGATCCCGCGCATGCGCTGGCCGGCCGCGATCGGCGCCACGGCAGCCTATCTGGCACTGCTGGCCATTTTCGCCTTCGCCCAGGAGAGCCTGGTCGCGGCGGCGCAGCAGCTCGCGGCGTAAGCGCCAAGGGCGCTCGTCATCTTAAGGACTTGCCCCGGTATTGCCACAAAGCGACCCTTGCTTCGCCCCGATAGTCCGCGAGAATGGGGCACCTTTATGTGTGAGGAGAACTTGAGCCGTGTCCGAGACCACCGCCTCCCGTCTGCGCGCCCTGCTGCTGGCCGGCACCATGCTGGCGGCGCTCCCGTCGCTCTCCGGCTGCTTTCTCCCGCTCGCCGCGGCCGGCGCCGGTGCCGCCGGCGGTTATGCCACTTTGGGCCAGGAGCGCTCGGCGGGCGATCAGCTCAAGGACGTTGAGATCCGCTCGCTGGTGAGCCAATCGTGGGACCAGTACAGCCCGGATCTGCCACACAACCTCGACGCCACGGTCTATCAAGGCCGCGTGCTGATCACCGGCCGCCTCGCCAACGAGCAGCTGCGGCAAGAGGCAGTGCAGCGCGCCTGGAAGGTGGACGGGGTCAAGGAGGTTTACGACGAGATCGAGGTCGGTCCCGAGACGCATTTCAGCGACAATGCGCGCGACACCGTGATCTCGACGCGGCTCAGGAACGACCTCGTCTGGGACAGCCAGGTCAAGTCGATCAACTACTCCGTCAAGACCGAGAACGGCGTCGTCTACATCATCGGCTCGGCGCGCACCAAGGATGAGATGGAGCGCGTCACCGGCTATGCGCGCAACATTCCCAACGTGCGCCGCGTTGTCTCCTATGTGCGCGTGCGCCCGGGCGAGCCGGCGGCGGCGCAAGCGGCAAGCAGCCCTGCCCCCGTCAGCGTCGCGCCCACGCCGGCCGCGGCCAGCACAGCGCCGACGGCGCTGACCGCGCCCGCCGACGCGCCGACGCAACGCAACACGATCGACGTGACGCCGCTGAGGTGATGAGCGAGAACCGGTCGAGCACAAGCAGGAGCTTCTGCGACCGCGGGACGGCCCAGACGTTCCTGCGCGACGTCGGCGGCATGGGCGACGGGCCCCTGCCGCTCGCGCCCGCCGCCCTGGCGCTGGCCGCGCTTGAGCGGCCGAGGGTCGACTTGGCGCGCTACCATCATCATCTTGCCGCCCTCGCTCACGAGGTCGGCGCGGCGGCGGCGGGCAGCGCCGACATCGAGCGCCGGGTCGCTGCGCTCAATACGGTCATCCTCGAGCGCTACGGCTATCAGGGCGACACGCTGACCTACGAGGACGTGCAGAACGCCAACCTCATGCGCGTCATCGACCGGCGCAAGGGGCTGCCGGTGGCGCTCGGCATCCTCTACATCCACGCCGCGCGCGCCCAGGGCTGGGACATGGCGGGTCTCGCCTTTCCCGGCCACTTCCTGGTGCGGCTGCAGGACGCCGGCACGCGGCTCGTCCTCGATCCGTTTCATGGCGGCAAGCCGTGCGAGGCGGCCGAGCTGCGCGATCTGCTGAAGGCCATCACCGGCAACGAGGCGGAGCTGACGCCGGCGCATTACGCGCCAGTGAGCGACCGCGACGTGCTGCTGCGCCTGCAGAACAATCTGAAGCTGCGCCTCGTCGAGAGCCGGCAATTGGAGAAGGCGCTGGCCGTGATCGACGGCATGATGCTGTTCGCGCCGCGCCACGCCGCGCTGTTGCGCGAGGCGGGGCTCATCCACGCCGAGCTCGGCAATCTGAAAGCGGCCATCGCCGCCTTCGAGCGCTTCCTGGCGCTCGCCGCAGCTGACGGCGAGCGCCACCAGGTCGCGGCCATCCTGCAGCAGCTCAAGGCGCGGCTGCAATAGTTCGGCAAGGGATCGGCAAAAGAAAAGGCTCGACCGCTCGGCGGCCGAGCCTGTCGC
>DASWFH010000343.1:0-8695 GCA_036394355.1 Allostellaceae bacterium
CAATCCCTTCACCGCGCCGACGCTCGCGTCCTTTAACGACATCCTCACCGACCAGATCTGGTTCAGCACGAACGCCACCGGTGCCAACAACCCCGGCACGCGCATCGAGCGGATCGGCGTGGACGGCAGCGTCCCGACCGACGTCGTCGACAGCAGCCAGGCCAGCAGCTTCTCGCTGAACTCGCTGACCGGCATCGTCGTCGATGCCGCGCGCGGCAAATACTTCGTCGCCAGCCAGGTCCCCACCCCGGATGGCATGAACCTCAACAATATCATCCTCTCGGGCAGCATCGCCACCGGGGCCCTCGATCCGACGCCGATCTATACCGGGCCGTCCGTGATCAATTCGACAGGTGGCTACACCAACGCCTACATCTCGGGGCTTCAGCTCGACGCAGCGAGCGGCGAGCTCTACTTCGCCCAGGGCTCCAGAGACGCCATCACCGGCAATAACGTTGCCAACCAGACCGGCATCTTCAAGATGAGCGAGACCGGCACCGGCGTCACGCAGGTAGTGTCGCTGCCGAGCACGGCGCTCGACGCGCCGCACAACTTCGCCTTGGACTTCAAGGACAACCTGGTCTTCTTCACGGACAATTCGGGCAGGGGATCCACCAATTCCGATAGTCTCGGCGTCGCCAATCTCACGACCGGCGCGGTGAGCTTCCTCAGCCCGACCGCTCTCGCCGCCGCCGGCGTCAGCAACACCACCGGCTTGCTCAGCGGCGTCGCCGTCGATCCGGCGCATGGTATGCTTTACTTCACCACCATCGACACCAACCACCAGAACCATAATTTCATCTTCAGCTCGGCCTTCACCGTAACCGGCTCCGGCGGCACGGCGACGGCGACGCTCGGCGCGATCAATACCCTCTATACCGTGGGCAGCAACGGCATGCCTGCGAATATCGTGCTCGATGTCCCGGACGGGCTCTTCTACGTCGCCAACGCCACCGACAATCCGAACAGCTTGACCCCCGTCAGCGGCGGCATCCAGGTCGGCTATCTCGATGGTTCCCACCCGTTGACGACGGTGTTCGAGGCGTCGACGATCTCCGGCGTCAGCAGCGCCACCAAGCCCGCGAGTCTCGTTTTCGAGGCGACGCCGACGGTCACCGCGGGCGCCGGTGTGACGTACAACCAGAACGCTGGTCCGGTCGTCGTCGACGCTGGCGCCACCGCCGCGGATTCGAGCGGCCAGGACCTGGCCGGCGCGACGGTGACGATCAGCAGCGGCTTCCTTGGCGGCGACACGCTCACCGCGAACACCACGGGCACCGCCATCACCGCGAGCTACAACAGCGCGACCGGCGTGCTGACGCTCACCGGCGCGGATACCGCGGCCCATTACCAGCAGGTGCTGGACAGCATTGCGTTCAGCTCGACAAACGCCAATCCGTCCAATTCCGGACTTGATACGCAGCGTACCCTGACTTGGACGGTCAGCGACGGTGTACTCGCCAGCGCACAAGCGACCAGCACGGTCAGCATGTCGTCGCCCCCTGTGTTGGCGGGCGGCGCGGATCCGACTTTCGTCGGCGGTGGCCCATCGGTGACGCTCGACGGCGGCATAACCGCAAGCGACAGCAACGCCAACCTGACCGGCGCCACGGTCGCGATCAGCGGCGGCTTCCTCGCCGGCGACACGCTCGGCGTCGCCGACCAGAACGGCATCCATGGCAGCTACAACACCGCGACCGGCGTCCTGACCCTGACCGGTACGGCGAGCGTCGCCAACTACCAGGCCGCGCTCGCGTCCATCACCTACGGCTTCAGCCCGGGCAACGGCGACCCGACCGGCGGCGGCGTCGACACAAGCCGCACCATCAGCTGGTCCATCACCGACGGCGTCTCAAGCTCAAACACCCTCACGAGCACGCTAAACACCGTGCACGTGGCCCCCACCGTCGTGGCCGGCGGCACCGTGAGCTTCACCGGCGGCGGCGTTCCGGTGACGCTCGACGGCGCGCTCACCGTGAGCGACGTCGATAGCAACGGCAACCTGACCGGCGCCACGGTAGCCATCAACAGCGGCTTCATCGCCGGTGACGCGCTCGCCTTCACCAACCAGAACGGCATAACCGGCAGCTACAATGCCGCCACTGGCGTGCTTACCCTGAGCGGCACCGCGAGCATCGCCAATTACCAGGCGGCGCTGGAATCCATCACCTACGGCTTCACCCCGGGCAATGGCGACCCGACCGGCGGCGGCGGCAACACTGCGCGCACCATCAGCTGGTCGGTCACCGATGGCGTTGCCAACTCGAGCACCAGCACCAGTGCGCTCAACACCGTGCACGTGGCCCCCACCGTCGTCGCCGGCGGCACCGCGACCTTCACCGGCGGCGGCGCCCCGGTGACGCTCGACGGCGCGCTGACGGTGAGCGACGTCGACAGCGGCGGCAACCTGACGGGCGCCACAGTGGCGATCAGCAGCGGGTTCCTCGCCGGCGACACGCTCGCCTTCGCGAACCAGAACGGCATAACCGGCAGCTACAACGCCGCGACCGGCGTCCTGACGCTGAGTGGCAAGGCGAGCGTCGCGAACTATCAGGCAGCGCTCGAATCGATCGCCTATGGCTTCGGCCCGAGCAACGGCGACCCGACGCAGGGCGGCGACACCAGTCGGACGATCAGCTGGTCGGTCACCGACGGCGTCGCCAGCTCCGGCACGGCCACCAGCTCGTTGAACGCCACCCATGCGCCGCCCACTCTGTCGAGCGCCGGCAACACGGTGCTCTACACGAAGCATGGCCCGCCGGTGACCATCGACAGTGCGCTCACCGTCAGCGATCCCGACAGCGGCGGCACGCTGGTCGGCGCCACGGTGACCATCAGCTTCGGCCTCCGCAGCGGCGACACGCTTGCAGCGGCAACCACCGGCACGGGCATCACGGCGAGCTATAACGCCAATACCGGAGTGCTGACGCTCACCGGCAAGGACACGATCGCCCATTACCAGTCCGTGCTGGATTCCGTGACCTACAGCTCCACGAACCCCAACCCATCGGCGGGAAACCACGACAAGACGCGCACGATCACATGGGTCGTGAATGACGGCGCAACCTCGAACAATCTGAGCGCGCCCGTCACCAGCACCATAGACGACCCGAACCATCTCGTTGCCGGCAGCCACTTGCCGCAGGATGGGCGCGCTCCGGCGCTGGAAGCTCCAAAACTGACGCTGCCGGTGATCTCGAACGATACCGAGCTGGTTACGGACGTGACATCGGCGTCATCGTCTGACGCGGAGGAGCGCCAGGGGAGCGAGCCGCTGTGGTTGCAGGGCGCTGCGCACGGCGAAAATCGCGTCGCGGCGCAGCAAGCTGCGTTCGCAGTCAACGGCGAGCCTTACGCCATCCATGGCGATCACGTTGTCGTCGATGGCCCGCTGTGGCTCCAGGCCCGACCGGGCGACGCGCAGGCGGATTCGGGCAAACCCGGATTGCTGGCGCAGCTCAAGGCCGCCGGGCGGCAAGGCTTGGTCAATGAGCGCCAGACGCTGCTCAAGAGCCTTCACCATCGGCCCACGGCACGGTGACGCTTGGCCTGACCGAAGTCGATCCGTGAGCGGGGGACTCCTGTAATGATCGAGGGGAAGTGGCCGGCGCCCTTGCTCGGCTCGTGCGTGGGGGTGCTTCTCGCCCTGGGCCAAGGAGCCGTCCTCGCTCAGACGCCAACTTTGCCGGGGGCGACGGCGCCGGCCAGCGCTGCGCCGCAGGAGATCCGCGCCCAGCTCACGCCGCGCGACTACACGACGCTGGCGAGCGAGATCGCGGCGCGCATCGACCGCATCGCGGCCCGCGCCGGCGAGCATTTCAAGAAGGGCGACGTGCTCGTCACCTTCGATTGCGTAGCGCAGCGGGCACAGGCCGCCAAAGCGCGCGCCGTGCTGTTCGCGGCGGAGAAGACCTACGCCGTCAACCGTCGCCTTGCCGCGCTCAAGTCGGTTGGCCAGCTCGAGCTCGATGTCTCGCTGGCCGAGATCGAGAAGGCGAAGGCGGACGAGGCGATCAGCGACGCTGCGGTGTCGAAATGCTCGATCGCCGCGCCGTTTTCGGGCGTCGCCATCGAGCAGAAGGCGCGCGAATTCCAGTACACCACCCCCGGACAGCCCTTGCTCGAAGTGCTCGACGACCGCAACCTCGAGGTCGAGTTCATCGCGCCCTCGCGCTGGCTGGCTTGGCTCAAGCCCGGCTATCGCTTTTCGATCCGCATCGACGAGACGGGCAAGAGCTATCCCGCGCATATCACGGCGCTCGGCGCCCGCGTCGATCCCGTGAGCCAGTCGATCAAGATCACCGGCGTCTTCAACGAGGCCTCGCCCGAGCTGATCTCCGGCATGAGCGGGCGCATCGAGATCGCGCCGGAGTGACATGAAGGCCCGCGCCGAAATCATCGACGACGAGCTGCTCGGGCTAGGCACGCTGGTCCAGCTCGGCAAGCGCGCACGCGGTGCCGCGACGACGGAAGAGCTCGGCTTCATTGCGGTCAACGAGACCCATGCGCTGGCGCCCTATCGCCAGGCGGCGCTGTGGCGGCGCGATGCCAAAGGCGCCGGCGGCGTCGTTGCCGTGTCCGGCGCGCCGGCGATCGAGCGCGACGCCCCCTTCGCCCTGTGGCTCGAGCGCGTGCTGGCGGCGCTCGATCGCGTTGACGCCGGTGCGCCCGGACGCATGGTCGGCGCCGCCGATCTGCCCAAGGATCTCGGCGAGGAATGGGCCGACTGGCTGCCGCAGCGAGGGTTGTGGCTGTCGCTTCCCGGCCGCGACGGGGCGCCCCTGGGCGCCTTGTTCCTGGCGCGCGATCCGCCGTGGCAGGAGGGCGAAGGGCGCCTGCTCGCCGAGCTCGCCGACATCTACGGCCATGCCTGGGCCGCGCTGCGCGGCGGCCGCCGCCGCTCGTGGCGGGCGCTGTGGCGCCGCGGCTATCGCATCAAGGCGGCGGTCGCCGCAATGTTGTTCGGGCTGCTATGGCTGCCGGTGACGCAATCCGCGCTGGCGCCGGCCGAAGTCGTGCCGCTCGAGCCGGCGGTGGTGCGCGCGCCGCTCGATGGGGTGATCGAGCAGGTCGTCGTGCAGCCCAATCAGGACGTGAAGGCGGACCAACTGCTGCTGACGCTCGACCCGACCGCGGTGCAGAACCGCCTCGAGGTCGCGCGCAAGGCGCTCGAGGTCGCCGAGGCGGAGTATCGTCAGGCGGCGCAACAGTCCTTGTTCGACGACAAGAGCCGCTCGCAGCTCGCCGCGCTGCAAGGTCGGCTCGAGCAGCGCCGAGCCGAAGTCGTCTATGTCGGCTCGCTGCTCGACCGCCTCAGCGTCAAGGCGGATCGGCCGGGCATCGCCGTGTTCGAGGATCGCAACGACCTGACCGGCCGTCCGGTGACGATCGGCGAGCGCATCCTGACCATCGCCGATCCCGACCGCGCCGAGCTCGAGATCCGCCTGTCGGTGCCGGATGCGATCACGCTCGTGCCCGGCGCTCCCATCGCCTTCTTCCTCAATGTCGCGCCGGAGCGGTCGAACAGCGCGGTGCTGCGCTATGCCAGCTACGAGGCGACGCTCTCGCCCGATGGCGTCCTCTCCTATCGCCTGAAGGCGAGCTTCGGCGATGGCCAGGCGCCGCCGCGCATCGGCCTCAAAGGCACGGCGAAGATTTACGGCGAGCGCGTGAGCCTCTTCTATTTCCTGATGCGCCGGCCGCTCGCCGCCCTGCGTCAGGTGGTAGGCTTCTGATGGCGGTGGCGGCCACCGCATCAAGCGGCCTGCTGCCGCCGCTGCGCGAGGAGCTCGCGCTCTATCCCGGGCCGCGTGCGCTCGACGGCTCGCCGACCTGGACGCTGCATGATCCGGCGCGCAATCAGTTTTTTCGCATCGGCTGGCCGGAATTCGAGATGCTGTCGCGCTGGGATGCCGGCAATGCCGCGACGCTGGTGGAACGCGTCCGCGGCGAGACCACGCTCGATCTCGAGAGCGAGGATGTCGGCGACGTCGCGCGGTTTCTCGTCGGCCACAACCTGACGCGCGCGTCGGGCGCCGAGGGTACGATCTTGCTCCTCGCCAAGGCGGCGCGCCTGCGCCAGCACTGGGCGATGTGGCTGCTCAAGAACTACCTCTTCCTGCGCATCCCGCTGGTGCGCCCGGACGGCTGGCTCAACGCGGCCTACCCCTGGATCCGCTGGGTCTTCACCCCCGCCTTTCGGCGCGCCGTGCTGCTGGTGGCGCTGCTGTCGCTTTACCTGGTGGCGCGGCGCTGGGACGAGTATCTCGACACCTTCAGCTATCTCTTCTCGATCGAGGGCGCGGTCTATTTCGCGCTGACGCTGAGCGCGCTCAAGGTGGTGCACGAGCTCGGCCACGCCTTCACGGCCAAGCGCCATGGCTGCCGCGTGCCGAGCATGGGGGTGGCTTTCCTCGTGCTGTGGCCGGTGCTCTACACCGATGTCACCGAAAGCTGGAAGCTGGCGTCGCGCGGGCAGCGGCTCGCCGTCGGCGTGTCCGGAGTCATGACCGAGTTGACTTGCGCCGTCTTCGCCACCCTCGCCTGGAGCTTTCTTCCGGACGGACCGGTGCGCAGCGCCGCCTTTCTCGTCAGCACCACCACCTGGGTCAGCACCGTGCTGATCAACCTCAGCCCGTTCATGCGGTTCGACGGGTATTTCGTGTTCTCCGACTGGCTCGAGATGCCCAACCTTCACCAGCGCGCCTTCGCCCTGGCGCGCTGGTGGCTGCGCGAGCGGCTGCTGGGCTTGGGCGACCCGCCGCCGGAAGACTTGCCGCCGGGTCGCCGCGCCTTCGTCATCGCCTTCGCCTTCTGCACCTGGCTCTACCGCCTGTCGCTGTTCCTCGGCATCGCCGCCCTGGTCTATCACTTCACCGTCAAGCTCGTCGGGATCGGATTGATGGCCGTCGAAATCGGGTACTTCATCGTGCGCCCCGTCTGGACCGAGGCAGCGGCGGTGTGGAAGCTGCGCGGCAAGCTGCGCTTGGGCCGGGGCCCGGTGCTGAGCGCAGCGGCCGCGCTGTTGCTGCTGCTGGGCATGATCGCGCCGTGGCGCTCGGCCGTGGAGGCGCCGGCGCTGCTGCGCAGCAGCCATCAGGAAAAGGTCTTCGCGCCGGAGCAAGGCGCGAGGATCGCCGCGATCAATGTCGGGGAAGGCGTCACCGTCGCCAAGGGCGCGCCGCTCATCGAGCTCGAATCGCCGGACGTGACCTTCAAGTTGGAGCAGGCGCGCACCGACGTCGCGGTGCTGCAGTGGCAGATCCAAACGCAAGGCGTCGCGCCCGATCTGCTGGCGCGCAGCCGCGTCGCCGAGCACGAATACGACGCCGCCTATGCGCAGTATCGCGCGCTGGCGGACACGGCGGCGCGGCTTCACGTGGTGGCGCCCATGACCGGCCGCGTCGTCGATGTTGCCGACGATCTGCGGCCGGGTCTGTGGGTTGCGCCGAAGACGCGGCTGCTCTCGGTGGTCGATGCCGGCGAGAGCGAGATCGACGCCTATGTCTACGAGTCCGATGTGCAGCGCATCGCCGTCGGCAACACCGCGTCCTTCTATCCCGAGGGCGGCTTCCTCTCATCGCTCGAGGCGCGCGTGACGACGATCGATCGCGCCAACACGCGCCTGCTGCCGGAGACCTATCTCGCCTCGCGCTTCGGCGGCGCCATCCCCGTCCGCGAGACGCCGCAAGGCGAATTGGTGCCGGAGCGCGCCGTCTACCGCATCGTGCTCGCGCCGGAGCACGGCGCCGAGGCCCCGGCCCGCGTGCTGCGCGGCCGCCTCGTGATCAAAGGCAGCGCCGAAAGCCTCGCCGCCCGGGCCTGGCGGTCGGTGCTGGCCGTGCTGGTGCGCGAGAGCGGAACCTAGGGTGCGGTGTCTTTCGGCCGCACCACGTCATCACCGGCGCCACGAAGGACGTAGCGCTGGTAGTGCTCTCCTGGTGACGCAGGGCGTCCACTCGATGGTGCACCGGTGGTGCGCAGATGGTCCACTCGGAAGCGAATCTGTAGGTTTCACGTGAAAGTCATTGCGCGGCGCCCGCCGGGCGCCGCGGCAATCTCCCGCCGGCATCAAGGCGGTGCTTGACGGAGATTGCCTCGCTGCGCTCGCCATGACGGGTGGCGAAGACCCACGGCGCCTCCGCAACTGGTGAAATGTATAGCACTTGCCGGACGCCACCCTGACCGGGCGCCGCGCCGCCGCTATCATGGCGGCCCATGTGGGGCAGCTCCAGCAGCTCGGCGCGCGACTGGCGACCGGGCCCAATCGCATCGCGCTGTAGAGACAAGAAAAACCCGCCAGCCTTGCGGCTGGCGGGTCGGAAGCGACGACGAAGCGACGGTTAGAACTTGAACACCGACTCGACCTCGACGCGGTGCAGGTTGCCGGACAGGCCGCTCTGGACCGTGCGCCGGGCGTAGTCGTACTCGACGCCGAGATCGACTTGCGGCACCGGGCTCCAGATGACGTTGGCGCGGCCGCCGTACTGGCGCTTGTCCAGACCGTTCCGGGAGGCCGGCGTGGTTATCACGCTCGAGCTGCTTTGAAGTTTGGCATAACCCGCATCGACCGACGAGCGCAACGCCGCCGTCCACCAATGGGTATAGCCGACATTGGCCGTATAGGCGTTGGGCGCGCTGGAGGCGCCGGTAGTGGTGTTGATCTGCAGTCCGTCGGCACCGGAACTGCGGCCCA
>DASWFH010000344.1:0-3548 GCA_036394355.1 Allostellaceae bacterium
TCGACGCCGTAGCGCCGGTTGAAGGCGCCGGCGATGTCGCGCGCGAGCTCCAGATGCTGCTTCTGGTCCTCGCCCACCGGCACGTGCGTCGCCTTGTAGAGCAGGATGTCGGCGGCCATGAGCACGGGATAGCCGTAGAGCCCGAGCCCGGCCTCCTCGCGGTGCTTCCCCGCCTTCTCCTTGAACTGGGTCATGCGGTTGAGCCAGCCCAAGGGCGTGAGGCAGCCTAGGAGCCAGGCGAGCTCGGCATGGCCGGGCACCATGCTCTGGTTGAAGATGATGCAGCGCTCGGGATCGATGCCGGCGGCGATATAGGCCGCCGTCACCTCGCGCGTCTGCGCGCGCAGCTCGTTCGGGTCCTGCGGCAATGTCAGCGCATGCAGGTCGACGATGCAGAAGATGCAGTCGTAGTCGCGCTGCAGCGCGACCCAGTTTCTGATGGCGCCGAGATAATTGCCGAGATGCAAATTGCCGGTGGGCTGGACGCCCGAGAAGATGCGGTTCATGGCGCGGTGGTTATCGCCGCCGCCGCCGCGACGGTCAAGCCGCTCAGAGGCGCAGCCGGCGCTTCAAGTCGCGCCAGTCGACGGCGCCGAACAGGACCGCCAGCGCGGCGAAGCCCAAGAGCCCGCCGCCTACGAGCGCCGTGAGCGCGGCGAGCTGGACCGCCAGCGGCGCGGCGAGCGCGCTACGGAGCGCGTATTCGAGCAGCAGCAGCAGCACGCCCATGCCGAGCGCGGCGAGCAGGATGCGCGGCAGCGAGCGGCGCGAGCGCTGGTCGAGTGCGAACTGGCCGCGCCGCTGCAGCACCGCCGCCAGCGACAGCGCGTTGACCCAGCCGGCGACGGTCAGCGCCAGGGCGATGCCGGTCTGCGCCAGCGCGAGGCCGAGGCCGATGGTGAGCGCGACGTTCACCGCCAGGGTGAGGGCGGCGATTTTCACCGGCGTGCTGGTGTCCTGGCGCGCGAAGAAGCCGGGCGCCATCACCTTGACGATGACGAAGGCGGGGAGCCCGGCGGCATAGGCGGCGAGCGCCGGCGCGGTGGCCGCGGTGTCGGCCGCGGTGAACTTGCCGTGCTGGAACAGCACGGCGAGGATCGGCTGCGCCGCCACGGCGAGCGCGACCGATGCCGGCAGCGTCAGCAGCAGCGCCAGCTCGAGGCCGCGGTTCTGCGTGTCGGCGGCGCCGGCGCTGTCGCCGGTGCGCACCTGGCGCGACAGCGGCGGCAGGATCGCCGTGCCGATGGCGATGCCGACCACGGCGAGCGGCAGCTGGTTGAGGCGGTCGGCGTAGTTGAGATAGGCGACCGCGCCGGTCGGCAGCAGCGACGCCATCGCCGTCGACACCACCAGGTTGATCTGGTTGGCGCCGGCGCCGAACACACCCGGCAGCATGATGCGCAGCAGCTTGCGCAGCTCGGGCGTGAGCCGCGGCCGCGGCAGCGCGAGCGGCAGCCCGGCCTGGCCGCAGGACACGGTGAGCCACAGGAACTGCGCCAGCCCCGCCGCCGCCACCGCCCAGGCGAGCACCTGCCCGGTCACCGGCCGCACCAGCACGAAAGCGGCGATGAGGAAGAGATTAAGCAGCACCGGCGTGAAGGCGGTGGCGGCGAAGCGCTCGACAGAATTGAGAACGCCGCCCTGGAGCGCCGTCAGCGAGATGAAGAGCAGATAGGGAAACATGATGCGCGTCAGGTCGACCGCCAGCGCGAACTTGGCGGGATCGGCGCGGAAGCCGGGCGCGATCACATCTAGGATTAAGGGTGCGAAGATCTCGCCGGCGATGACGACGATCACCAGCGCCACGAGCAGCACGGCGAGCGCGTCCTCGGCGAAGCGCTGCGCCGCCGGGCGACCCTCCGCCGCCACCTTGCCGGCGAAGAGCGGCACGAAGGCGGCGCTGAACGCGCCCTCGGCGAACAGGCTGCGGAACATGTTTGGCAGGCGCAGCGCGACGAAGAACGCGTCCGCCACCGGCCCTGCGCCGAGATAGGCCGCCGTCAGCACCTCGCGCACGAAGCCGAGGATGCGGCTCACCATGGTGTAGCCGCCGACGGTGGCGACCGAGCGGAGCAGAGCCATCGGGCGAAGGATGTAGAGGAATTCGGGGCGAGCGGGAAGGGGCGGTGCGGTCGCAGCGCCGCTTGTCAATTGTCGCTGCGACCGGTAAAGCGGATTCAACGGGACTGCATGGGCGACCTGCGTCCTTCGAGACGCCCACGTCGTGGGCTCCTCAGGATGAGGCCAAATCCAATCTCGCCTCACCCTGAGGAGCCGTCCTGAGCTTATCGAAGGACGGCGTCTCGAAGGGCGCAACATGCCCATGCAACCCTTTGGATGGAACGTTGGAGGGCCCGATGGGCGAGATTCGCGTCGGCATCACCGGTTGCGGCGGGCGCATGGGGCGGATGTTGGTGGCGGGGGTGCTGGGATCGGCCGGGCTGACGCTCGCCGGCGGCAGCGAGGCCCCCGGCAGCGCCGTGCTCGGCCGCGATATCGGCGAACTCGCCGGCAGCGGGGCGCTCGGGCTCGCGGCAAGCGCGGACGCTGCCGCGCTCTTCGCCGCCGCCGATGTGGTGATCGATTTCACCGCGCCCGCCCCGGCGGCGGCGCATGCCACACTCGCCGCCCAGCACGGCAAGGCGCTGGTCCTCGGCACCACCGGGCTCGATCCGACGCAGACCAAAGCGGTCGCCGCGGCGGCCAAGCGCGTGCCGATCGTCTGGGCGCCCAATATGAGCCCGGCCGTAACCCTGCTGATGGGGCTGGTCGAAGAGGCAGCGCGGCGCCTCGGCGAGGATTACGACATCGAGGTGCTGGAGATGCATCACCGCCTCAAGGTCGACGCGCCCTCCGGCACCGCGCTCGCCCTGGGCCGCGCCGCGGCGGAGGGCCGCGGCGTCGACCTCGCCGCGCGCAGCCAGCGCGTGCGCGACGGCCATACCGGGCCGCGCAAGGCGGGCGATATCGGCTTCGCGAGCCTGCGCGGCGGCGACGTCGTCGGCGACCACACGGTGATCTTCGCCGGCGAGGGCGAGCGGCTCGAGCTCACGCACCGTGCTTCGAGCCGACGCCTCTTCGCCCGCGGCGCGCTGCGCGCTGCCCGCTGGGTGGTCGGCAAGGAGCCGGGCCTCTACGGCATGAAGGACGTGCTGGGGCTTTAGCTACGCGCCGAGCCGCGCCTTCCACCGAGCGAGCGCGTCCTTGAGGCCGGCGGCGACGCCGCGGCGCTCGGCGGGCCCCAGAAAGCTGCCGACCACCAGCGAGCGGCCATGCGAGGCGAGCACGAGGCGGTTGGTGTGCTCGTCCTGCTCCTCGAGCGTGACGCGCAGCCAGAACGGCTGGAACTGCCAGCGCCGCCGCTCGCCGCGCACGCCGACGCGCTCGACGGTGAGGCTGTCGTCGGTGAGGCGCAGCTCCTCGCGCAGGCGCGCATGGCGGTAATTGATGCGGAAGGCCCAATAGACCAGCAGCACGTCGAGGCCGAAGAACGGCGTCACCGGCCACGCGCCGTGCAGCACGAAGGCGAGGCTGACGCAGAAGCTCAC
>DASWFH010000345.1:0-5281 GCA_036394355.1 Allostellaceae bacterium
GCGCTCAAGGGCATCTCGCTCGGCATCGAGCGCGCGCAGATCTTCGGCCTGGTCGGGCCCAACGGCAGCGGCAAGACGACGCTCGTCAACGCCATCACCGGCTTCTACCCGCCGCAGCAGGGCCGCATCCTCTACGACGGCGGGGACATCACCGGGATGCGGCCGCACCGCATCGCCCGGCTCGGCATCGCCCGCACCTTCCAGAACCTGGCGCTGTTCCGCGGCATGAGCGTGCTCGACAACATCCTCATGGGCCGGCACATCCACATGCACCCCTCGGCGCTGGCGACGCTGTTCTATTGGTGGTGGGCGCAGCGCGACGAGATCCGACAGCGCCGCAAGGTCGAGGAGATCATCGACTTCCTGCAGCTCGAGAGCGTGCGCGACGAGCCGATCGACATCGTGCCGCTGGGCTTGCAGAAGCGCGTCGAGCTGGCGCGCGCGCTCGCCGCCGAGCCGCGCTTCCTCATCCTCGACGAGCCGATGGCCGGCATGAACCAGGAGGAGAAGGAGTACATGGCGCGCTTCATCCTCGACACGCGCGAGGCGCACAAGACGACCATCCTCCTCATCGAGCACCACATGGACGTCGTCGCCAGCATCTGCGACCGGATGGCGGTGCTGAGCTATGGCGAACTCATCGCCGAGGGGCCGCCGGCGCGAGTGCTCGACGATCCCCGCGTCGTCTCGGCCTATCTCGGGAAGCCCGCGCGCCGTGCCGCCTGAGGCCACCGCCTTGCGCGAGGAAAGCCGCGCCGCGCCGGCGGCGCCCGGCGACACGCTGGTGGCGCTGCTGGCGCGCAACGCCACGGCGCACGGTGCCGATATCGCCCTGCGCGAGCGCGATCTCGGCATCTGGCGCGAATACAGCTGGCGCGATTACCTGCGCGAAGTGCTGGCCTTCGCCGCCGGGCTGGAGGCGCTGGGCTTCGCGCCGGGCGAGCCGCTCATGGTCATCGGCGACAACCGCGCGCGGCTCTATTTCGCCATGCTCGCGGCTTCCATGCTGCGCGGCCTGCCGGCGCCGATCTATCCGGAGATGCCGGCCGAGGAGCTCGGCCATTTCGGCCGCGGTGGCCGCGCGCGCTTCGCCGTGGCCGAGGACCAGGAGCAGGTCGACAAGCTGCTCGAGCTGCGCGCGCGCACCGGCGCCGCCACGCACATCATCTATGACGACCCGCGCGGCATCGGCGCCTCTGACGGTCGCGGGCTCTTCGCTTATGGCGACGTCGCCGAGCGCGGCCAGGCGCGGCTCGACGCCGCACCGGCGCTGGCGCGCGAGCTGCCGGCGCGCGCGCGGCCCGATGACGGCGCGGTGCTGCTGCATTCCTCCGGCACCACGGGGCGGCCCAAGGGCATCCTGCTCACGCATCGCCGGATCCTGGCGGCGATCGGCAATGCCGCGGCGGCCGATTATTTCGGTGTCGGCGAGGAGTATGTCGCCTATCTGCCGATGGCCTGGGTCGGCGATTTCGTGTTCTCGGTCGGCGCCGCGATGGCGATGCGCTTCACCGTGAGCATTCCCGAGCGGCAGGAGACGGTGCTGCGCGACCTGCGCGAAGCGGCGCCGACGCTCTATTTCGCCTCGGCGCGCAGCTGGGACAATCTGCTGACGCGGCTCCAGGTCGGCGTCGCCGAATCGACGCCGTTCAAGAAATGGCTGTTCGATCGCTTCATGCGCCTGGCGATCGACGGCGAGCGCCGGCGCCTCGCGGGCGATACGCCCGGCGCGTGGCACCGCCTGCAGCGCGCGCTCGGCGAAGCGCTGGTCTACGGCCCGACCAAGGATCAGCTCGGCCTCAGCCGCGCACGGCGCAGCTACACCGCCGGCGAGGCGATCGGCGAGGACACCTTCCTGTTCTTCCGCGCGCTCGGCCTGGACCTGAAGCAGTTCTACGGCCAGACCGAGAATTGCGCGCTGACCGCAGCGCAGGACAGCGCCAACGTGCGCCTGCACACGGTCGGGCGTGCGCTGCCGGGCGTCGACCTCCGCATCGACGCCAGCGGCGAGATCCTCATCCGCGCCGACAGCGTGTTCGACGGCTATCTCGACGATGACGAGGCGACGGCGCGCGCGCTGGAGGGTGGCTGGCTGCGCAGCGGTGACGCCGGCTACCTCGAGGCCGACGGGCAGCTCGTCGTGCTCGGCCGCGTCGGCGAAGTCGTGCACACGCGCGCCGGCGAGCGCTTCATCCCCAACTACATCGAGAACCGCATCAAGTTCAGCTCCTATATCCGCGACGTCGCCGTGCTCGGCGCCAGGCGCGACCACTTGGCCGCCATCGTCTGCATCGACGCCGAGGCGGTCGGCCATTGGGCGCAGGTGCACGGCGTGTCCTACACCTCCTACGCCGATTTGTCGCAGAAGCCAGAGGTCGGCGCGCTGGTGGCGGGCGTCATCCGCCACGTCAACGAATTGCTGCCACCGGGGCTCAAGCTCAAGCGCTTCGTCAACCTGCACAAGGAGTTCGACCCCGACGACGGCGAGGTGACGCGCACGCGCAAGCTCAAGCGCAATGTCATCGAGCGGCGCTACGCCGCCGTGATCGCCACGCTCTATGGCGACGGCGCCGCGGTCGAGTTCGAGGCGCGCGTCATCTACGAGACCGGCGCCTCCGGCATGCTGCGCCGCCGCCTCGCGGTCATGGAGGTGGGCGCGTGAGCTTCGACGTGACATATCTCGCCGAGCTCGCCATCAACGGCGCCCTGGTCGGGCTGATGTACGCGCTGGTCGCGCTCGGCATCGTGCTGGTGTTCAAGGCGTCCGGCGTGGCGAACCTGGCGCAGGGCGCGCTCACCATGGTCGGCGCCTATGTCGTGTGGTGGCTCGCGGCGGGCTTGGGCACGCCGCTGTGGGCGGCGATGCCGCTGGCGCTCGCCGCCATGTTCTTCTTCGGCCGCGGGCTCGAGCGCGTGGCGCTGCGGCGCATGGTCGGCCAGCCGGTCATCATGATCATCATGCTGACGCTGGGGCTCGAGATCCTGCTGCGCGGCGCGGCGCCGGCGCTCGCCGGCGCGACCATGAAGCGGCTCGATATCGGCATCGGCCAGCAGCCGATCTTCCTCGGCGACATCCTCGTCAACCGCGCCTACCTTGTCGGCGGCGTGGTGGCGCTGGCGCTGATCGGCTTGTCGCTGCTGTTCTTCAACTCACGCCAGGGCATCATGCTGCGCGCGGTGTCGGACGACCAGACGGCGTCGTGGGCCGCCGGCATCCGCGTCGAGCAGGCGATCGGCCTCTCCTGGGGCCTCGCCGGCATCGCCGCTGCCTGCGCCGGCATTCTCTGGGGCTCGGTGCAGGGCGTCGACTGGACGCTGTCGCTGCTGCTCATCAAAGCGCTCGCCGTCGCCATCCTCGGCGGGCTCGACAGCATCGTCGGCGTCGTCGTCGCCGGCGTCGCCATCGGCGTGCTGGAGAACGTCATCCCCGGCTATATCGACCCGCTGGTCGGCGGCGGCACGCGCGACCTCGTGGCGTCGACGGTCATCCTGCTCACCATCCTCGTGCGCCCGTTCGGCCTGTTCGGGCGCGAAGACATCGAGAGGGTGTGAGAATGTTTTATCGTCTCGCCGGTATCCGACACACGAGCTACGCCGCCGATCGCGCGCTGTGGCCGGTGCCGGTCGACCGTTGGCAGATCGCCGTGCTGCTCGCACTGGCGCTCGCCGCGCCCTTCGTGCTGCCCAACCTCTATCTCTCGAGCTATCTGCTGCCCTGGATCATCTGGAGCATGGCGGCGCTCGGCCTCAACCTGCTGATGGGCTGGGCCGGGCAGATCCATCTGGGATACGCCGCGGTGATGGCGATCGGCGCCTATGGCACGATCCACCTGGTGCGCGCCGGATTGCCGTTCGAGCTCGCCATCGTCGCAGGCGGGCTGCTCAGCGCCGTCATCGGCCTCGTCTTCGGTTTCGCCGCGCTACGCGTCAAAGGACTCTACCTCGCCATCAGCACGCTCGCCATGCAGTATCTCGTCGACTGGATCGTCTCGCATGTGCCGGCGATCAGCGGCGGCAGCCAGGCGACGCTGCAGGCGCCGGCTTTCCGCGCGCTGGGCCTGCCCGTCGCCGGCGATTTCGCGCGCTATTACGTCGCGCTCGCGGTATGCCTGATGGTCACGCTGTTCCTGCTCAATGTCGGCCGCACCAGTTTCGGCCGGGCACTCGTCGCGGTGCGCGAGAAGGACTTCGCCGCCGCCATCCTCGGCGTCAACACCTTCTACTTCAAGCTGCTCGCCTTCTGGTGCAGCTCGTTCCTGGGCGGCGTCAGCGGCGCGCTGCTCGCCTTCTGCTACTACCGCGCGGTGACGCCCGAGCAGTTCAATCTCGACGTCTCGATCCAGGCGGTGGCGATGGTCATCGTCGGCGGCATGGGCAGCGTGATGGGCAGCTATCTCGGCGCGGCGCTGGTGCTGCTCGCGCCGATCGTGCTCAACAACCTGGTCGGTGCCCTGGCGCAGGCGGGCGTGCTGCCGGTGAGCCAGGAGATCCTGTCGCACATTCCGCTCATCCTCTACGGCGGGCTCATCGTCGGCTTCCTGCTGTTCGAGCCGCTGGGCCTCGCCAAGGTGTACGACAATTTGCACAACTATTTCCTCGTCTGGCCCTTCCGCCATGCCAGACGCTAGTCCATGAAATGATCACGCAGGCACGAGCTTCCCCCCTCCCTAACCCTCCCCCTCAAGGGGGGAGGGAATCGCTAAGTTCCCCCTCCCCCCTTGAGGGGGAGGGCAGGGAGGGGGGTGAACGCGACGTTGAATTTAAACGGGGAGAAATGCTCATGAGAAAGATGCTCGCTCTGTCGATCGCCGCGGCGTTGACTGCGGTCGTGCCTGCGGCGGCGCAGGACAAGGCGCCGATCAAGGTCGGCACGGCGCTCGACTTCACCGCGGTCTATACCTTCGTCACCGCGGAATACTCGCAGGGACAGCGCGACTACATTGCGCTCGTGAATGCCAGGGGCGGGATCAAGGGCCATCCTGTCGAGATCATGGTGGTCGACACCGGCAACCAGCCGCAGCGTGGCATCGAGGCCTATGAGCGCTTCAAGAGCGAGGGCGCGGTGCTCGTCGACTTCCTGAGCACGCCGGTGTCGCGCGCGGTGGTGCCGCGCGCGCTGGGCGACGGCATGAATGTCGTTACCATGTTCCACGGCCGCTCCGACGCCGCCGACGGCAAGGTGTTCCCGACGATCTTCCCGATGACGCCGGCCTATTGGTCGCAGGCGACGGCGATCGTCAAATACATCGAGGGCCAGGAGAAGGGCGGCCTCAAGGGCAAG
>DASWFH010000346.1:0-6285 GCA_036394355.1 Allostellaceae bacterium
GCGGGCGCTGCTGGCCGAGCTCAAGGCGCGCGGTCCCGATGCCGAGGCGCGCGCCGTGGCGCTCGCCATGGAGCGCGGCGGCTGGGGCTGGGGCGCGGCGGTGCTGGCGGTGCTCGGCGACGCGCCCGAGGGCAGCGGCGCCGCCGGCCTCGCCGTGTGGCGCAAGCTGCCGGAATGGGCGGAGCACGCGCCGGCGCCGCCGCCGGGCAACCAGCCGGTCGAGGAGAGCGAGGCGCGGCGCCGCCTGGCCGAGCTGCTGGGCGAGGGTGCGGAGGCGCGGCCGCAGCAATCGGACTACGCCGCCGCGGTGAGCGCCGCCTTCCGTCCGCGCCCGGCGCCGGACGAGCCGCAGATGGTGCTGGCCGAGGCCGGCACCGGCGTCGGCAAGACCTTGGGCTATATCGCGCCGGCGAGTCTCTGGGCGGAGAAGAACCAGGGCGCGGTGTGGATCTCGACCTACACCCGCAACCTGCAGCACCAGGTCGCCGGCGAGCTCGACCGGCTCTATCCGGACGCGGCGGTCAAAAACCGCCGCGTCGTGCTGCGCAAGGGCCGCGAGAATTATCTTTGCCTGCTCAATTTCGAGGAGGGCGTCGCGGCGCTGCCGATGCGGCCCTATGACGCGGCGGCGCTCGGCATCATGGCGCGCTGGATCGCGGCGACGCGCGACGGCGACATGGTCGGCGGCGATTTTCCGGGCTGGCTGCCCGATGTCGTCGGCCGCGCCCGCTCGCTCGGCCTCGCCGACCGCCGCGGCGAGTGCATCCACTCGGCCTGTCCGCATTGCCATCGCTGCTTCGTCGAGAAGAGCATCCGCCGCGCCCGGCGCGCGCGCATCGTCGTCGCCAACCACGCGCTGGTGATGGTGCAGGCCGCGCTGGGCGGGCTCGACGACACGCATCTGCCGACGCGCTATGTCTTCGACGAGGGCCATCACGTCTTCGACGCCGCCGACGGCGCCTTCTCGCTGGCGCTTACCGGCCAGGAAGCGTCGGAGCTGCGGCATTGGCTGCTCGGCGCCGAGGGCGGGCGGCGCGGCCGCGCGCGGGGTCTGCGCCGCCGGCTCGAGGATCTCGTGCTCGGCGACGACACCGCGGAGCGCGCGCTGGCGGCGGTGCTGGTGGGCGCGCGCGTGCTGCCCGCCGAGGGCTGGGCGCAGCGCCTCGCCGAGGCGCGGCCGCAAGGCGCGGCCGAGGCGTTCCTTGCCCTGGTGCGGCAGCAGGTGCAGGCACGCGCCGCCTCGCGCGACCAGGGCTACAGCCTCGAGACCGAGTTGCGGCCGCCGGTCGATGGTCTGGTCGAGGCCGGCGAGAGCCTGGCGCTGGCGCTGGAGAAGGTCTCGATCCCCATGCGCGTGCTGGCCGAGCGGCTCAAGCACCGCCTCGACGAGGACGCCGCCGCGCTCGATCAGGGCCAGCGCTTCCGCATCGAGGCCGCGGTGCGCGGGCTCGAGCGGCGCGGCATCGTCGAGCTCGGCGGCTGGCAGCGCGCCTTGCGCGACATCGCCAACCCGCCGGCGGAGGATTTCGTCGACTGGCTGTCGATCGAGCGCAGCGACGCCCACGAGACCGATGTCGGGCTGCATCGCCATTGGGTCGACCCGACGCGGCCCTTCGCCGAGTTCGTGGCGAAGCCGGCGCATGGCGTGCTGGTGACGTCGGCGACGCTGACCGACGGCAGCGGCGATCCGGTCGGCGATTGGGAGGCGGCCGAGGCGCGCAGCGGCGCGCGCCATCTCGCCGGCCCGGCGCTGCGCGCCCGCGTGCCCTCGCCCTTCGATTACGCCAAGCAGACGCGAATCCTGGTCGTCACCGATGTGCGCCGCGACGATGTGGCGCAGGTGGCCGCGGCCTATCGCGTGCTGTTCCTCGCCGCCGGCGGCGGGGCGCTCGGCCTCTTCACCGCCATCGCCCGGCTCAAGGCGGTCTATCAGCGCATCGCCGCGCCGCTCGAGGCGGCCGGGCTGTCGCTCCTGGCGCAGCATGTCGACGGCATGGACACCTCGACGCTGGTCGACATCTTCCGCGCCGAGGAGGATGCGTGCCTGCTCGGCACGGATGCGGTGCGCGACGGCGTCGACGTGCCCGGCCGCTCGCTGCGCCTCATCGTCTTCGACCGCGTGCCGTGGCCGCGGCCGGACATCCTGCACAAGGCGCGGCGCGCGGCGTTCGGCGGCGCGCGCTATGACGACATGCTGACGCGGCTGCGCCTCAAGCAGGCTTTCGGCCGGCTGGTGCGGCGCGCCGACGACAGCGGCGTCTTCGTCCTGCTCGATGCGATGATGCCGTCGCGCCTCGCCGGCGCGTTCCCAGACGGCGTCGCCATGGAGCGCGTCGGCCTCAAGGACGCGGTCGAGCGCACCGCGGCCTTCCTGCGCCGCTGAGGACACAATCAGATGCTTGAACTGGGGCCAGAACTCTTTGAACTGCTGAATGCCAAGCAGTCCGTCGGCAACCGTTCGCCGGTCATCTACGGTACGGCGGGCCTCTCATCCGCGGAACTTGCGTCCATTGAGTCTCAGGTCGGCTTCCGACTACCCGAAGATTTTTCCTACCTCCTTCGGAATGTCCAAGACCCCGGCGGCGTGCTCTTTCCCTGGACAAATTTTGAGAAACAAGAATACGACAAGGCCATCGCCGGGGTACTGAAGGGCATAGAGTTCGATATCAAACACAACGCTGTCTGGCTACAGCGGTGGGGAGAGCGACCTGCTGATTTATCCGCGGCGCTCGATGTCGGCCGGGCGGACTTTGCCACGTGGCCGAGGCTGCTGCCGGTTTACGGCCACCGCTTCCTTGCGGCCGAACCTTGTCGCTCCGGCAACCCCGTATTCTCGATATGGCAGACGGACATCGTCTACTACGGTGCCGATCTGCCGCACTATCTCCTCAATGAGTTTGTCGATCATGACTGGGCTTTGCACGTGCGAGCCCAGAAAATTCGAAGGATCGATATTTGGAGCGATTTCGCTGAGGGGCCCGAGCCCTCGACTGAGCCACTGCGCCGCCAGGAATAGATGCGCTACGCGTGCTGCTCCGGCTGCCGGGCGAGCACGCGCTCGACGGCGGCGAGAAGGTCCGCCGGCATGAATGGCTTCGGCAGGATGGCGTCGGCGCCGAGCTTCTTGGCGGCGCCGAGATAGAGCTTGCCGCTGGCGGTGCCGCTGGCGGACATGGCGATGATCTTGGCGTCCGGGCTCAGCCGGCGCAGCTGCTGGATGGTCTCGATGCCTTCGCGGTTGGGCATGAACAGGTCGGTGATGACGAGGCACGGCCGCTGCGCCTCGAACAGGCTCAGCCCGACCTCGCCGTCCTGCGCCTCGATCACCGAATGCTGCGCCTCGGTTAGGACGCGGCGCATCAGGTGCCGCACCGTGGCGGCGTCGTCGATCACCAGGATGACCGCCATCGCTCCCTCTGGGTCGTCGCGCAAATCGATCGCGCAGGGCTTACGAACGAGGACATTGCAACCATAAATTGTGTATGTTCGAGTCTTCTTCGCCACACCGGCGGAGCGGGGACTCCAGCCGCGGCCCCGAATAGTGGCATCGTCGCAGCAAACGATTAACGAGCGGTCAAGCTGGCCTCGTTGACCGCGACACCCAACATCGGCATGGTGGCGCGCACGCTCGACGGGGTGACGCGAGAGGCGCGCCCATTTCCACGACATGTCCCCGAGGGAACGCGCTCATGATCGATCACCACGCCGCCATCATCTACACCATGGTGCTGGTTTCCGCCGCCGACACCGACATGACGGATGCGGAGTTGCAGGTCATCGGCGACACCGTCAACCACCTACCCGTCTTCCGCGACTACGATCGCAAGCGGCTGACCAAGGATCTCAAGGAATGTGCCCAGTTGCTTGGCAAGGATGACGGGCTCGAGGCGGCGCTCAAGGACATCAAGGCGGCGTTGCCGGCGAAGCTGCGCGAGACCGCCTACGCGATCGCCTGCGACGTCGCCGCGGCCGACGGCGAGACCAGCCAGGAGGAGCTGCGGCTGCTCGAGATCCTGCGCCATCGCCTCGGCATCGACCGGCTGGTGGGCGCCGCCATCGAGCGCGCCGCCCGCGCGCGCTTCACGACCGGCTGAGGTGCTGGCAGCACTCTCGGGGCCAGGCTGCTAAACCATTGGCGTCATTAATTTTTTGTTGAGTGGTGAGGCGATAGGATCGACACTCGTTGACGGTTTTGGTGGCAACGAGTGGAGTGATCCGGCGATGAGCGATTTGCGGCTGCAGCTGCAAGGCTACCGGATGACGACGGCGGAGATCCTCTATCATCTGCCCGACCATCCGCACCTGGTGCAGAGTTTCATCTGGCAGCATCTGGACATTGCGCCGGAATTCCCGGTCCTGCGGCGCTTCCTCGATTTCTGGGTGCGCAACATCGAGGGCAAGCTGCATTCGGTGAAGGTGGCGCGCGTGCCGGTCGTCACCCCCGGCGAGCTGCGCCACGCGGGGATGTCGCTCAACCTGCACTGAGGGCCTGCCCTAATCCCTTGCCAAGCGTCGGCGGGATGCGCAGGTTCTGGGACGATCGGCCCAGCCCGGAACCCGTGAAGCCGCCGCACGCTCCCGTGTCCTCCGTCGCCTTCCCTGCCGCTGCGCCGCGGCGCATCGCCGCCGAGCGGCCGATCGCCGTCTGGCTCCTCGCCTGTTGCGCCCTGATCTTCCTGATGGTGGTGATCGGCGGCGTCACGCGCCTCACCGAATCGGGCCTCTCCATCACCGAATGGCAGCCGGTCATCGGCATCGTGCCGCCCTTGGGCGAGGGCCAATGGGAGGCGGAATTCGACAAGTACAAGGCGATCCCGCAATACCGCGCCATCCACCCGGACATGACTCTGGGCGAGTTCAAGCAGATCTTCTTGTGGGAATATCTGCATCGCCTGTGGGGGCGGCTCATCGGCGTCGCCTTCGCCGCGCCATTCGTCTATTTCCTGCTGCGCGGCCGCATCCCGTGGCGGCTGGCGCCGCGGCTGGCCGGCCTCTTCGCGCTCGGCGCCCTGCAGGGCGCGCTCGGCTGGTACATGGTGAAGAGCGGCCTTTCCGAGCGCATCGAGGTGAGCCAGTATCGGCTCGCCGCGCATCTCGCCGCCGCCGTGATCATCTACGCCGCGATGCTGTGGGTGGCGCTCGACCTGCTGTGGCCGCGCGCCGCGTCGGCGCTCGACCGCCGCCAGGTCCGTCTGCGCCGCGGCGCAACCGCGGTGCTCGGCCTGGTTTTTCTGACGCTGATCGCCGGCGCCTTCGTCGCCGGGCTGCGCGCCGGCTACATCGACAACACCTTCCCGCTGATGGAGGGGAGCTTCGTGCCGCCCGATTACGCGCCGCTCGTTCCCTGGTGGCGCAGCTGGTTCGAGGATCCGACGACGGCGCAGTTCGACCATCGCCTCCTCGCCGAGATCAGCTGGGTGGCGATCGGTGCGCTGTGGCTCTGGAGCCTGCGCCTGCGTCTGCCTGCCCGCGCGCGTGTTGCCTTGCACGCGCTCGCGGCGCTGGCGACGCTGCAGGCGGGGCTGGGCATCGCCACCTTGCTGCTGGTGGTGCCGTTGCCGCTGGCGGTGGCGCACCAGGCCGGCGCGCTGCTGCTGGTCACCGCCGCGGTGGTGGCGCGGCATGCGCTTCGTTCCCCCCGCGTGGACGCCGCCGCGCCGCCGGCGTTATAGTCGCGGCTGCGGGCGCTGAGGACGGATCATGGCGGATTTTCCGGAGAAAACCCTGGCCGAATGGCGGGCGCTGGCCGAGAAGGAGCTCGGCGGCAAGAGCAGCGACGCGCTCGCCTGGCAGACGCCAGAAGGGATCTCCGTCAAGCCGCTCTACACCGCCGAGGACCTCGAGAAGCTCGAGACGGTCGGCACCCTGCCGGGCTTCCCGCCCTATCTGCGCGGGCCCCGCGCCACGATGTACGCCAACCGGCCCTGGACCATCCGGCAATATGCGGGGTTCTCGACCGCGGAGGAGTCGAACCGGTTCTACCGCGAGAACCTGAAATCCGGGCAGATGGGCCTCTCCGTCGCCTTCGATCTCGCGACGCATCGCGGCTATGACAGCGACCATCCGCGCGTCGTCGGCGATGTCGGCAAGGCCGGCGTCGCCATCGACAGCGTCGAAGATATGAAGCTGCTGTTCGACGGCATCCCGCTCGACCAGATGAGCGTGTCGATGACCATGAACGGCGCGGTGCTGCCGGTGCTCGCCGGCTTCATCGTCGCCGCCGAGGAGCAGGGCGTGCCGCAGGCGAAGCTCCAGGGCACGATCCAGAACGACATCCTCAAGGAG
>DASWFH010000347.1:0-5505 GCA_036394355.1 Allostellaceae bacterium
CGCGGACGAGATCGGGGAAGCGCTGCTCGAGCGCGGCGTTGCGCCGCCGCAGCGCGTCGTATTCCGCGTCGGAAACCGTCGGCGCGTCCTTCTCGTAATAAGCGCGGTCGTGCTCGGCGATGGTCTCGGCCAGGCGCTCGAGCTCTTTCCTGGCCTGCGCCGGCGTCAGCTCCGCGACCGGCGGCGCCTTGGCGCCGCGCGTCACGGCCGCGCCCCGGCCATCAGGCTGGCCGCGGCGGCGCGCGCCTCGGCGGTGACGGCGCTGCCCGACAGCATGCGCGCTATCTCCTCGCGCCGCTCGTCGGCGGTCAGCTCCTCGACGCGCGTCAAGGTGCGCGCCTGCGCCTGCTGCTTGGCCACGCGCCAATGATGCGCGCCGCGCGCCGCCACCTGCGGCGAATGCGTGACCACCAGCACCTGCAGTTCCTTGCCGAGCCGGTGCAGCCGCTCGCCGACCGCGGCGGCGACGGCGCCGCCGATGCCGCTGTCGACCTCGTCGAAGACCAGCGTCGGCACCGGCGAGGTCCGGGCCAGCACCACCTTGAGCGCCAGCATGAACCGCGACAGCTCGCCGCCCGAGGCGATCTTGGCGAGCGGGCCGGGCGGCAGGCCCGGATTGGTCGCCACCTCGAAATGGACGCGCTCGAAGCCGTGCTCGCCCCAGCCGCCCTCGTCGAGCGGCGTCAGCACGGTAGCGAAGCGCGCCTTGTCGAGCTTCAAGGGACCGAGCTCCTTCATCACCGCCGCGTCGAGCGCCTTCGCCGCCTGGCGCCGCCTGTTGCTGACGCTCTCGGCGGCCGCGACATAGGCCTGGCGCGCCTCCTGCTCGCGCCGGGCGAGCCGCGCCACGGCGTCGCCGCCATTGTCGAGCGCGGCGACGCGCGCGGCGATCTCGGCGCGCAAGACCGGCAGCGCGTCGAGCGCGACGCCGTGCTTGCGGGCCAGCGCGCGCAGCGCGAACAGCCGCTCCTCCACTTTCTCGAGGGTCGCCGAATCGCGGCCGAGCCCGCGCGCGGCGGTCTCGATCTGCGCCACCGCCTCCGCCGTCTCGACAGCGGCGCGTTCGAGCGCGGCGAGCGCCGCGTCGAGCCGCCCGCCCGCCTTGTCGCGCAGGCGCTCGAGCTGGTGCGACGCGGCGTTGAGCGCGCGCTCGCCGCCGCGCTCGCCGGCGAGTTCGTCCAGCGCCGCGTCGAGCGCCGCCATTAGCTTCTCGCGGTTCATGAGCAGCGAACGCTGCTCGGCGAGCGCCGTCTCCTCGCCCGGCTGCGGCTCGAGCGCGTCGAGCTCGGCCAGCGCATGGCGCAGGTAATCCTCGTCGGCGCGCGCCTTGGCGAGCGCCGTCTCCGCCGCCTCGCGCTCCTTGGCGAGGCCGCGCCACGCGCGCCACGCCTGAGCGAGGGCGGCACCCTCCGCGTGATGAGCGCCATAGGCGTCGAGCGCCTCGCGATGGGTCCCGGGATCCAGCAATCCGCGCTGCTCGAACTGGCCTTGCACCTCCACCAGCAGGTCGCCGAGCTGCTTCAACAGGCCAACGCTTGCCGGCTGGTCGTCGATGAAGGCGCGGCTGCGCCCGTCGGCGCCGACCGTGCGCCGCACCACCAGCCCCTCGCCGTCGACGCTGAAGCCGGCCTCGTCGAGGAGGTGCCGGGCGGGATGGCGGCGGGGAAGCGCGAACTCCGCGGTGACCACCGCCTGCTCGGCGCCGTGGCGCACCAGGCCGCTCTCGGCGCGCATGCCGAGGGCCAGCCCCAACGCGTCGAGCAGGATCGACTTGCCGGCGCCGGTCTCGCCGGTCAGCACGCAGAGCCCGGCATGGAAGGCGAGATCGAGCCGGTCGATCAGCACAACGTCTCGGATGGTCAGGCCGAGGAGCATCGCATGGCCAAATGACGGCGCCTTAGAGGGAAGGACGCCAGGATCGGCCGAGTATAGCGGCGCGCCGCCGAGGCGACCAATATCGCCGGCGCCGGCGCGCTGCTCCTAGCGGCACGGGTATCTTTCGATCAGCGACAGGCGCGCGAGCCGGGCCGCCGGCGAGTACTGCTTGTCCGGGTGGGCGCCGGCATATTTCACGAAAATCGAGCTGAGCTGCTCGACCTCGACGCCTTTGGGCACGCAAAATTGTTTGGTCGCCGATCCGTCGGCGGTGACGATCTCGTCCTCGGCATCGACCACTGCGACGAGGTATCCGGCGCAGAACGAGTCGACTTCCTTGCAATGCGGCAGCAGATTGGCCGTCGAATATCCCGCGGCTTGCGTGATGACGGGGATCATCAGCGTCGCGGTCATGAAAAGCACCAAGCGCAGCGGCATCGGTTCCTCTCGTTTCTTTCTTTGACTGGTTAGCTCTCTTTAGTTCTCCGCAACCCGTCGCCAAGGCCCGCCTCCTTGCCGGCCCGACCCCATGCAAGAGGGTCGATCGCGCAAAAGCAACATAAAAGTCATGCTGCAAAGCCGCGGGTTGCGCTGCGCGACGTTCGTTGGGCGGCGGAGGCTAGAAGATCGAGGTCACCGAATCGACGACGCGGCCGAACCAGCTTTCGCTCGCGCTCTTGCTCGGAGTCGGGTCGGGCTTCTCGCTGCCGCTGCTCTCGGCGACCGCGGTCGGCTGCCGCGTCTTGAAGAGCGCGTAGCTGTCGCTGTACCAAGCGCTGCCGGGATAATTGTAGCCGAGCACGGCCGCGGTCTTCTGCGCCTCCTCGGTGAGGCCGAGCGCCATATAGCATTCGGTCAGGCGATGCAGCGCCTCCGGCACATGCGTCGTCGTCTGATGGTCGTCGACGACGCGCTTGAAGCGGTTGATGGCGGCGAGATAGAGGCGCTGCTGCTCGTACCAGCGGCCGATCTCCATCTCCTTGCCGGCGAGATGGTCGCGCGCCAGATCGATCTTGAGCCGCGCATCGCGGCCATAGCGGCTGTCCGGGAAGCGGCGCACCACCTCGCCCAATGCCGTCATCGCCTTCTCGGTCGCCCGCTGATCGCGCGCGACATCGGCGATCTGCACATAGTAGTCGAGCGCCTTCAGGTAATAGGCATAGGCGACGTCGCGATGGCCGGGGTGAAGCTGGATGAAGCGGTCGGCGGCGACGATCGACTCGTCGTATTTGGCGGCCTCGTAGAGAGCATAGGCGGACATGAGCTGCGCCTTGGTCGCCCATACCGAATAGGGATGCTGGCGCTCGACCTCGTCGAAAGACTTCGCCGCCTTGTCATAGACGTGGTCGAGCAGCTGGTCCATGGCGCTGTTGTAGAGGTCCTCGACCGGCTTCTCGACGTAGGTGTCCTTGTTGCCGGCGCAGGCGGCGAGCAGCAGCGCACCGGCGAGGAACCCCCATCGAAAATAGAATCCAGGAGCCATGATCAAGTCCAGCTAGAGCCGCCGCGCCGAGACGAACGGCGGCGCCGCGCCCTTATAACATGGCGCTGAAGCGAACGGCCACCCTGGCAGAAAGGCTGCCCTAGGCGCGGGCGAGCTGCGGCTGCTCTTGCCAGACCACCGCCTCGGGCACGCGGCGCACCATGCCGCTGAAGCACCAAGCGGATGAATCGGCGAACAGCGCCTCGAGCAGGCGGCGGTTCAGCGCGTGGCCGGACCGCACGCCGCGGAAATGACCAATCACCGGCGCGCCCGCGAGATAGAGGTCGCCAAGCGCGTCGAGCACCTTGTGGCGCACGAACTCGTCGACATAGCGCAGGCCCTCGCGATTGAGCACGCGATCGCCGTTGATGACCACGGCGTTGTCGAGCGAGCCGCCGCGCGCCAGCCCGGCGGCGCGCATCTGATCGACCTCGTGCAGGAAGCCGAAGGTGCGCGCGCGGCTGATGTCGCTCTTAAAGCTCTCGGTGTCGAGGGCGATGGTGATGTCCTGGCGGCTGATCGCGCCGCTGGCGAAGTCGATGGCGAAGCTCATGGCGAAGCCGTCATCGGGCGTGAGCGAGGCGGTCTTGCCGTCCTCGCCGACGGTTACCGGCTTCAGCACCTTGATGGCGCGGCGCGGTGCGTCCTGCTCGACGACGCCGGCGCATTCGAGCAGGAAGACGAAGGGGGCGGCGCTGCCGTCCATCACCGGCACTTCCGGCCCGTCGAGCTCGATCAGCGTGTTGTCGATCTCAAGACCGGCCAACGCCGCCATCAGATGCTCGATGGTGGCGACCGACAAGCCTTCGCCGTTGTCGAGACGCGTGCACAGCGCCTGCTCGACGGCATTGCGCCAATCGGCCTTGATCTCCGCGCCGGCGCGGTCGGCGCGGCGGAAGACAATGCCGGTGTCCGGCGCGGCCGGATGCAGCGTCATGGCCACGCGCGCCCCGGAATGGAGCGCAACGCCGCGACAATGAATCGCGGATTTCAGGGTTTTCTGCAGGGCGATCCCCACGTCGTCCATGGCAACCCACTCTAAAAATGCTGGCTAAGATGCGTCCCCTTCGAACGGGCCATAAACTATAGGCGGTGTGCAGCGCACACAAATCACACTTTGTTACAGTTTATTACGACGAAACCGTTTACGTATCAGTAACTTAGCTTAAGAAAATATCGCCACCGAAACGACATGCGCCGGCATGCGCGCGACCGTCAAAAGACGATTCGCGCGCCATGCCGGCGCTCAGCGCTTTCAGTTGGCCTGGCGGCGCAGGAAGGCGGGAATGTCGAGCACGTCCTCCTCCTTGGCCGGGCGCAGCCGGTCCGCCGGGTCGAGCGCGCCCAGGCGCGGCTGCGCCGCCGGCAGCGGCGCCTGGGCGCGGCTGGCCGGCTCGGCCTCGCCGGCGCCGCGGCGGGCGACGCCGGTGACCCGCTCGAACAGGCTCGGGCCGCGGCCCTTCGGCTTCTGCGGTGCACGCCCGCCGTTTTCCATCGCCGCAGCGGCAAAGGCGTCGGGCGCGACGGCGGGACGCGTGACGGCCATCGGCCGCGCGCCGGCGACCTCGACCGGGCGCGGCGCGATGAAGGTGCCGCCCTTGACGGCCGCGGTCTCGATCGCGTCCGCCTGCGCCGGTGTCGGCTCGGCGGCCACAGCCGGGAGAGGTACCGCTGCCGGCTCGACTGGCGCCGCGCCGTTGGTGCGGCCGCGATCGCTCACCAGCTGGATCACCGGCTTCGCCTGCGCCAGCGCCTCGGCGTCGATGCCGGTGGCGACGACGGAGATGCGCATGCGGCCGGCGAGCTTGTCGTCGAAAGTCGAGCCGAAGATGATGTTGGCCTCGGGATCGACCTCCTCGCGGATGCGGTTTGCCGCCTCGTCGACCTCGAACAGCGTCATGTCCGGGCCGCCGGTAATGTTGATGAGGACGCCGCGCGCGCCCTTCATCGACACATCCTCAAGCAGCGGGTTCGAGATCGCCGCCTCGGCCGCGTCGATGGCGCGTCGGTCGCCCTCGGCCTCGCCGGTGCCCATCATCGCCTTGCCCATCTCGCTCATGACGGCGCGGATGTCGGCGAAGTCGAGGTTGATGAGGCCGGGCATCACCATCAGGTCGGTGACGCCGCGCACGCCCGAATGCAGCACG
>DASWFH010000348.1:0-10383 GCA_036394355.1 Allostellaceae bacterium
CGCGACGACAGCATCGGCGTCAAGGTCAGCGAGACGATGCCGGAGATCAGGATAGTCATGCTGATAGTGACGGCGAATTCGCGGAAGACGCGGCCGACGACGCCGCTCATGAACAGCACGGGGATGAACACCGCCACCAGCGACAGCGTCATCGACAAAATCGTAAAGGCGACCTCGCGCGAGCCTTGGAATGCCGCCTCCATCGGTCGCTTGCCGTTCTCGATGTGACGGACGATGTTCTCGAGCATGACGATCGCGTCGTCGACGACGAACCCGACCGACAGCGTCAGCGCCAGCAGCGACAGGTTGTCGATCGAGTAGCCCAGCACATACATGCCGGCGAAGGTGCCGATGATCGACACCGGCAGCGCCAGGGCGGGAATGATCGTCGCGGTGACATTCCTCAGAAAGAGGAAGATCACCAGGATCACCAGCCCGACGGTGATCATCAGCGTGAACTGCACGTCGTTGACGGCGTTGCGGATGGAGATCGAGCGGTCGCTCAGGACCTCGATGTTGACCGAGGGCGGGATCTGCGCGCGGAAGATCGGGATGAGCGTCTTGACACTGTCGACGACGTCGACGGTGTTGGCGTCGGGCTGGCGCAGCACAGATAGGATGACGCCGCGGCGGCCGTTGTACCAGCTGGCGATCTTGTCGTTCTCGACGCTGTCGACGACGGTGGCGATGTCGCCGAGCCGCACCGGCGCACCGTTCCGATAGGCAATCGGTATCGTGCGGAACTGTGCCGCGTTGGCGAGCTGCGCGTTGGCCTGGAGCGTGAAGCTCTGGTCGGGTCCGCTGAGTTGCCCTACCGGCGTGTTGGAGTTGGCGGCGGCGACGGCGCTGCGCACCTCGTCGATGCTGATCCCTTTGGCGGCGAGCGCATCGGGTCTGACCTGGACGCGCACCGCGAACTTCTGCGCGCCGAACACCTGCACTTGCGCGACGCCGAGCAGCATGGAGATGCGCTGCGCCATCAGCGTCTCGGCATACTCGTCCACCACCGAAAGCGGCAGCGTTTCCGAGTTGAGCGAGATATAGAGCACCGGCTGGTCGGCCGGGTTCACCTTCTGGAAGCTCGGCGGCGTCGTCATCTCAATCGGCAGCTTGCGCGCCGCCGTGGTGATCGCCGCCTGGACGTCGAGCGCGGCGCCGTCGATGTTGCGGTCCAGGTTGAACTGCATGGTGATGCTGGTCACGCCCTGACCGCTCGTCGAGGTCATCGAATCGAGGCCGGCGATGGTCGCGAACTGACGCTCGAGCGGCGTCGCGACGGAGGAAGCCATCGATTCCGGGCTGGCGCCCGGCAGCACCGCCGAAACGACGATGGTGGGGAAGTCGACGCGCGGGATCGCCGCCACCGGCAGGAGGCGATAGCTGAACATGCCGAAGATGACGAAGGCCAGCATCAGCAGCGTCGTCATCACCGGACGACGGATGCAGAGCTCCGGCAGCGTCATGACGGACTACCGGGCTTGCCCGGGCGCTCGGCCGAGCGGATCTCGACGCGGCTGCCGTTGCTGAGGCGGAGTTGGCCGTCCGTTACTACCTGCTCGCCCGGTTCAAGGCCTTTGGCAATCACGCTCTTGCCGGCGACGTTGCGGGTCACCCGCACTGGGCGCATCTCGGCGGTGTTGTCCGGCTTGACGACGAAGACATAGGTGGTGTTGCTCTGGCCGACCTGCACGGCCGCCTGCGGTACTACGAGCGCGTCCTCCTCAACGCTCAGCATGACCGATACGTTCACGAACTCGCCGGGCCACAGTCGCTCCTGGGGATTGTCGAAGTTGGCCTTGAGGGCGATGGTGCCGGTTGTCGCATCGATCGCGTTCTCGAAGAACTCGACGCGGCCCTTCTCGGGCGCTTCGCTGTCGCCGGGCGCCGCGACGTCGACCTCGACTTGGCCCGCCTCCATCGCTCGCCGCACCGCCGGGAAATCGCTCTGCGCCAGCGAGAAGGCGACCCAGATCGGCTTCGTTTGGTTGATCGTAAGGATAGGCACGTCGTTGGCCTTGACGTTGCTGCCGGCCTTGAGGCTGATCGTGCCGATCCGACCGTCCATCGGCGCTGCGATCGTGTAGTAGGTGAGCAGCACCTTGGCGTTTTCGAGCGATGCTTCGTCGGCCTTGGCGTTCGCCTCGAGCGCCCGGGAATTGGTCACGGCGGTGTCGTATTGCTGATGCGAGACGAAGTCCTTGGCGACGAGCGGCGCGAACCGGTTGACATCGCGCTTGGCGTTGGTCAGCTGCGCCTGGTCGCGGATGAGCTGCGCTTCCACCTGGTGCACTTGCGCCTCCGCTGCCCGCCCATCGAGCAGGAGCAGCGTGTCTCCGGCCTTCACATACTGGCCGTCCCGGACCTTCACCTCGGCGATCAGCCCGTCGATGCGGGATTTGACGGCAACGCTGGCGATGGCCTGCACCGTCCCCACGGCGTCGAGCCGCACCGGCGTCGCCTCGCGCCGGGCAGCAGCCACAACCACGGGCACGACCGGGGTGGCACGCGGTTGCGCGGAGGTCTGGGACTGGGCCGAGGCGAGGATGAGTGTGTGATAGGCAATGCCGGCGCCGGCGAGCAGCGCCAGCACGGCAAGAGCCATCACGACACGTTTCGTAAAATCCCCGCTTTTTGCCATCGCCCCGACCACAGGCATCTCAAGGCATGGCCCCTAGTATAGGCGATGCCGCATGTTACGATAAGCGCGCTGCCCTCGGACTATCCCCGCGGGGGAACGGCAGCTCCGGATGTCGACGGAAGCGGTCGCTCCGGAGGGTCAGCCGCTAGCGGCCGCCTCGATTTGTAAATCGCCCTCTGCAACGCTCTGGTAACATCTTCGCGCGCAAAGGAGGCAGGCGGAACGGTGGCGATCGAGGGGACGGGCGCGCGGCTGTCGGGGTTTGAGAACGCGGTGCGCGTGTTCCGCATCCGCAACTACCGCGTGTACACCGCCGGCAACTCGATCTCGCTCATCGGCACGTGGATGCAGCGCTTCTCGGTCGGCTGGCTCGCCTGGGAGCTGAGCCGCTCGCCGACCTGGCTCGGCATCGTCGCCGTCGCCGACCTGATGCCGACGCTGGTGCTGAGCCCGCTCGCCGGCGTGCTTGCCGACCGGCTCGACCGCGTGCGCCTCATCTGGTTGACGCAGATCCTGGCGATGGGGCAGGCGGCGCTGCTGGCGCTGCTCACCTATACTGGTGCCATCACCATCGAGAGCCTGTTCCTGCTCACGCTGACGTTGGGCATGGTCAACGCCGCCAACCAGCCGGCGCGGCTGGCGCTCATCCCGAACCTCGTCGACCGCGCCAGCCTGCCCTCGGCCGTGGCGATCAACTCGCTGGTCTTCAACGGCGCGCGCTTCATCGGCCCCGCTATCACCGGGCCGATCGTCTATCACGGCGGCGTCGCCTTCGCCTTCGCGCTCAACAGCGTGACCTATCTCGCCTTCATCGCCGCGCTCGCCCAGCTGAGGCTGGCACCCGACGAGCGCGCGGCAAACGCGCGACAGCCCGAATTCGTCGCCGACACGCTCGCGGGCTACGCTTATGCGCTGCGCCATCCCGGCATTGGCCGGATGATCCTGCTGTTCGCCGTCACCTCTTTCAGCATCCGCGGCTTCATCGAGCTTTTTCCCGGCTTTGCCGACCTGGTCTTCGGCACCGGTCCCATCGGTCTCTCCTGGCTCATCGCGACGCTCGGGCTGGGCGCGGTGACGGGGGGCCTGTGGATGGTGCGCCGGACGGGCATCCAGGGCCTCACCGCGCTCATCATCGGCCACACCTTCCTTGTCGCCGTATCCGTGCTCGGCTTCACCGCGACCGCGAACTATTGGGTGGCCCTCGTCTGTGTTTTCGTTTGCGGCTTCGCGCTGATCACCACCGGGATCAGCGCGCAGACGCTCGTCCAAAGCGCGGTCGACCCGGCGATGCGCGGTCGCGTCCTCGGGCTCTACGGCATGCTGTTCCGCGGCGGCCCCGCCTTCAACGCGCTGATCCTGGGTTGGCTGTCCTCGCTGTTCGGCCTGCGCCTCTCGGTCGCCGCCGGCGCGGCGGTGTGCATCGCCTATTGGGCTTGGGCGCGGTCGCGCCAGGACGAGATGGAGCGCGCGCTCGAGGCCGAAGCCCGCGGCGCTGCCGAATGAGCGGCAACGACACAGGCGCCCGGCCGGCGCTGTTCTGCTTCGGGCTCGGCTACACCGCCGGCTTTCTCGCCCGCGCGCTGGCCGCCGAGGGGTGGCGCATCGCCGGCACGAGCCGCGACCTGGCGAGCTGCGCGCGCCTTGGCGCGGAAGGCTTCGACATGCAGCTCTTCGCGCCCGGCCGTCCGCTCGCCGCGCCGGAAGCGACGCTCCGCGGCGCGACCCGTCTCTTCACCTCGGTGCCGCCCGGCGCCGCGGGCGACCCGGTGCTCGGTGTGCATGGCGCCGACATCGCCGCGCTGACGCAGCTCGAATGGGTGGGCTATCTCTCCACCACCGGCGTCTATGGCGATCGCGGCGGTGCCTGGGTCGACGAAAGCTCGGCGCTGACGCCGAGCGGTGAGCGCGGCCGACGCCGCGTCGCGGCAGAGGCGCAATGGCTCGACCTCCACCGGCGTCACCGGCTGCCGGTGCATGTCTTCCGCCTCGCCGGCATCTATGGTCCCGGCCGCAGCGCGCTCGAAACCGTGCGCGAGGGCCGCGCGCGGCGTGTCGACAAGCCGGGGCAGGTCTTCTCGCGCATTCATGTGGCGGATATCGTGGCGACGCTGCGCGCGTCGATGGCGCGGCCTGACCCGGGCGCCGCATACAATGTCTGCGACGACGATCCGGCGCCGCCCGAGGCGGTCATCGCCTATGCCTGCACGCTGCTCGGCGTCGCGCCGCCGCCGCTCGTGCCGTTCGATGCGGCCGAGCTCACGCCGATGGCGCGCAGCTTCTATGACGACAACAAGCGTGTCTCGAACGGCCGTCTCAAGGCAGAGCTCGGCGTGCGGCTGCTCTATCCCAGCTACAAGGACGGACTCAAGGCGCTGCTGGGTCCAGCAGCGTCGCGACCGTCCGGGTGAGGAGCGCGAGGTCGCGATCGGTCGAGAGCCGGTGATCGCCATCCTTCACCAGCGTCACCTCCACATCGCGGCTCGCGAGGCGCTCGGCCAGAGCGAGGCTGGTTTGCCAGGGCACGTCCGGATCCTTCATGCCGTGGAGCAGCCGCACCGGGCAGCCGACCGGAATGGGGCCGCGCATGACCAGATGCTGCCGGCCGTCCTCGATCAGCCGACGCGTGAAGAGATAGCCGTCGGGGCTGTATTCCGACGGCAGCCGTGCCGCGCCCGCCCGCATGATCTCGTCGCGTACCGCCGGCGGAAAGCGCGGCCACATCAGGTCCTCGGTGGCGTCAGGCGCCGCGGCGATGCCGACCAGCGCGGCGACGCGCTGCGGCCGCGCCAGCGCCGTCAGCAGCATGAGCCAGCCGCCGAGGCTCGACCCGACCAGCACCTGCGGCCCTTCGGTGAGCTGGTCGAGCGCCGCCAACGCATCCTCCTTCCAGCGCCCCACCGTAGCGTCGGCGAAGTTGCCGGAAGAGGCGCCGTGGCCGAAATAGTCGAAGCGCAGGAAGGCTTGGCCGCGCGCGGCGCAGAAGGCGTCGAGCGTGCGCGCCTTGGTGCCGGTCATGTCCGACATGAAGCCGCCGAGGAAGACGACGCCGGGACTCCGTCCGGTGCGACGATCGTAGGCAATTGTCGCGCCGTCCTCGCGTGCTAAGATAGGGCCTTGCCGATCGGGCTGCCCCGCATCGGGCGTCGATATCAGGGTCATCGCATCATCTTCGTCTTCGACTCATGACCACCACCGCCGAAACTAGCACCGCGGCGGGGGCGGCGGGAACCCGCCCCCCGGCCGTGCTCCAGGTGCTGCCGCGCCTTGAATCCGGCGGCGTCGAGCGCGGCACCGTCGAAGTCGCGCAAGCGCTCACCGCGGCCGGATGGAAGGCGGTGGTCGCCTCCTCCGGCGGGTCGATGGTGCGCGAGCTCGAGCGCGCCGGCGCCATCCATGTCGAGCTGCCGCTGGCGTCGAAGAACCCGGTGGCGATGCGGCGCAACGTCGAGCGGCTGACCGAGCTCATCCGGCGCGAGCAGATCGACATCGTCCACGCACGCAGCCGTGCGCCGGCGTGGAGCGCGCTCGCGGCGACGCGGCGCACCGGGCGCCATTTCGTCACCACCTTCCACAACGCCTACGGCACCGAGTCCTGGCTCAAGCAGCGCTACAACGGCGTCATGGCGCGTGGCGAGCGGGTCATCGCCATCTCGCGCTTCGTCGCCGAGCACGCCGCTTCGGTTTACGGCGTGCCACCGGAGCGGCTGCGCATCATCGAGCGCGGCGTCGACTTCACTCGCTTCGATCCCGAGCGCGTCAGCGCCGAGCGCGTCATCCAGCTCGCCCGCGAGTGGCGGCTGCCCGACGGGATGCCGGTGGTGATGCTGCCCGGCCGGCTGACGCGCTGGAAGGGGCATCTCGTGCTGGTCGACGCCATCGCCAAGCTCGGCCGGCAAGGGCTGCGCTGCGTGCTCGTCGGCTCGGGGGACGGGCGCTACCGGCGCCAGGTTGTCGACACGATCGCCCGCCGCGGGCTCAACGAAGTGTTCCAGATCGCCGATGATTGCCGCGATATGCCCGCCGCCTACAAGCTCGCCGACGTCGTGGTCTCCGCTTCGACGCGGCCGGAAGGGTTCGGCCGGGTCATCGCCGAGGGCCAGGCGATGGGCCGTCTGGTCATCGCCACCGATCACGGCGCCGCGCGCGAGGTCCTGCGCGACGGCGAGACCGGCTGGCTCGTCCGGCCCGGCGACAGCCAGGCGCTGGCCGATGCGATCGCCCATGCGCTCGATCTGCCGCAATCCAAGCGCTTGACGCTGGCCGAGCGCGCCATCGAGCATATGCGCGCGCATTTCACCACCAAGGCGATGACCGACCGTACGCTCGCCGTCTACGAGGAAATCCTGTTCCCCGAGGTGGCGGCGGTCGATCCGCGGGGACCGGTCGCGGCCTGAGCGGGCTTGGCGAGTGGCGGCATGCGCATCCTCGTCATCAAGCTCGGTGCGCTCGGCGATTTCGTGCAGGCGATGGGACCGGCGGCGGCAATCCGCGCGCATCATGCCGATGCGCACGTCACGCTGCTCACCACTGCGCCCTATGCCGCGCTCGCGCGCGCCGCGCCCTATTTCGACGAGGTCTGGATCGACGAGCGGCCCGGGTTCTTCGATCCCGTCGGGCTATGGCGGCTGCGCCGTCGCCTGCGCGCGGGCCGCTTCGACCGCGTCTACGACCTGCAGACCTCCGACCGCTCGAGCTTCTATCATCGCCTCATGGGGCGGCCGGCCTGGTCGGGCATCGCCCGCGGCGCGTCGCTGCGCCACGCCAATCCCGGGCGCGACAATATGCACACGCTCGATCGGCAGGCCGAGCAGCTGCGCATCGCGGGGATCGCGCAGGTGCCCGCGCCTGACCTCATCTGGGCAGCGCTCGACATTGCCCATTTTGCGCTGCCCGCGCGGCTGCTGCTGGTGGCGCCGGGCGGCTCTGCGCACCGGCCGGAGAAACGCTGGCCTATCGCCAATTTCGCCGCGCTCGCCGTGCTCGCGGCGCGGCACCGCGTCACGCCGGTGATCATCGGCGGCGCGGCCGAGCAGAGCCTCGGCGCCGTCATCACCGAGCGCTGCGCCGCGGCGCGCGACCTGACCGGCCGGACCAGCTTCGGCGAGATCGTGTCGCTGGGGCGGCGCGCGCTCCACGCCGTCGGCAACGATACTGGGCCGATGCATCTCATCGTCGCCGCCGGTTGCCCGGCGACGGTGCTCTACTCGGCCGCCTCCGACCCCGCCCTCACCGCGCCGCGCGGCGCACGCGTCACCGTCCTGCGCCGCGCTGATCTTGCCGAACTTGCCGTCGAGGAGGTTGCCGCAACCCTGCCCTTCGGCTAAACCCGCGGCATGAAGGCGCCCAGCTCGCTCCCCATCGCCATCACGCTGCCGGACGGCAAAGTGCGCCGCTTTCCCGGGCCGGTGACGGGCGCCGAGATCGCGGCGGCGATCGGTCCCGGGCTCGCCAGGGCGGCGCTCGCCGTCAAGGTGGATGACGAGGTGAAGGATCTCGCCGCCCGCGTCGAGCGCGACGCGCGCGTGGCCATCGTCACCCGCGATTCGGCGGAGGCGCTGGAGATCCTGCGCCACGACGCGGCGCATGTCATGGCTGAGGCGGTCAAGGAGCTCTATCCGGAGACGCAGGTCACCTTCGGGCCGGCCACCGAGACCGGCTTCTACTACGATTTCGCGCGCGACCAGCCCTTCACGCCGGAGGACCTCGAGAAGATCGAGAAGCGCATGCATGAGATTGTCGACCGCGACGAGCCGATCTCGCGCGAGGAATGGGAGCGCGACCGTGCCGTCGCGTTCTTCGACTCGATCGGCGAGAAATACAAGGCGGAGTGGATCAACGAGATCCCGCGCGACGAGGCGATCAGCCTCTATCGCCAGGGCGGTTTCGTCGATCTCTGCACCGGGCCGCATCTGCCGTCGACGGGCAGGCTCGGCCATGCCTTCAAGCTCATGAAGGTGGCCGGCGCCTATTGGCGCGGCGATGCGCGGAACCAGCAGCTGCAGCGCGTCTACGGCACCGCCTGGCCGGACGAGACGGCGCTGAAGCAATATCTCTTCCAACTCGAGGAGGCGGAAAAGCGCGACCACCGCCGCCTCGGGCGTGAGCTCGACCTCTTCCATCAGCAGGAAGAGGCGGTGGGCAGCGTGTTCTGGCATCCCAAGGGTTGGACGCTCTACCGCACGATCGAGAGCTATCTGCGCAATCGCCTGGACAAGAGCGGTTATCTCGAAGTGAAGACGCCGCAGCTCATCGACCGCTCGCTGTGGGAGCGGTCGGGGCACTGGGAGAAGTTTCGCCACGCCATGTTCACGGTGCGGGACGAGGATGAGGGGCGCGAGCGCGTCCTCGCCATCAAGCCGATGAGCTGCCCCGGCCATGTGCAGATCTTCCGCCAGCACCTGCACAGCTACCGCGAGCTGCCGCTGCGCCTCGCCGAGTTCGGATCGTGCCATCGCAACGAGCCCTCAGGCGCGCTGCACGGCATCATGCGTGTGCGCGCCTTCACCCAGGATGACGCGCATATCTTCTGCACCGAGGAGCAGATCACCGCGGAGAGCGTCGCCTTCTGCAATTTGCTGCTCTCCGTCTACCGCGACTTCGGCTTCATCGATGTCGCGATCAAGCTCGCCGACCGTCCGCCGGTGCGCGCAGGCTCGGATGAGGTATGGGACAAGGCCGAGGCCTGGCTCAAGGACGCGGTCGCCGCTACGGGCCTCCCCTATACGCTCAATCCCGGCGAGGGCGCCTTCTATGGGCCGAAGCTCGAATTCGCGCTGCGGGACGCCATCGGCCGGGACTGGCAGTGCGGCACGCTGCAGGTCGATTTCGTCCTGCCCGAGCGGCTCGACGCCAGCTATATCGGCGAGGACGGGCAGCGCCACAGGCCCGTCATGCTCCACCGCGCCATTTTCGGCTCGATGGAGCGGTTCATCGCCATCCTGATCGAGCAGTATGCCGGCCGGTTTCCGTTGTGGCTGGCGCCGATCCAGGTGGTGGTGGCCACCATCACCTCCGACGCCGACGCCTATGCCGAGGAGGTGCGGGCCGCCTGTGCGGCGGCGGGCCTGCGCGTGGAGGCCGACCTGCGCAACGAGAAGATCAATTACAAAATCCGCGAGCACAGCCTGGCCAAGATCCCGGCGCTGCTGGTGGTCGGCAAGCGCGAGGCGGAGACGGGCAGCGTCGCGCTCCGCCGCCTCGGCGGCAAGGAACAGGAAGTCCTTGCGCTAGGCGAGACCATCGCTAGATTGACGGAGGAAGCGGCAGTGCCCTCGTCTTGAGGCGCCGCCGCGGGACCTTGGGCGGTGCCGGCTTGTGTGGGGCCGGTGCCGACGGTCCTATATGCATTTTGAAAGGAGGGCTTACATCGCAAGGCTACCCCAAAACGTGACGCCGACCCGCGACGGGCCGCGCGTCAACCAGGAGATCAGCGTACCGCGCGTCCGACTTGTCGATGAGCGCGGCGAAATGATCGGTGTCGTGACCCGGAGCGAGGCCCTGCAACGTGCCCTTGAGGCCGGTCTCGATCTCGTCGAGGTCGCCGCCAACGCCGACCCGCCGGTGGTCAAGATCCTCGATTTCGGCAAGTTCAAATACGAGGAGCAGAAGCGCCGCAACGAGGCGCGCAAGAAGCAGAAGGTCATCGAGGTCAAGGAGATCAAGCTGCGCCCCGGCATCGACGACCACGACTACGACGTCAAGATGCGCAGCATGCTCAAATTCATCGAGGAAGGCGACAAGGTCAA
>DASWFH010000349.1:0-1715 GCA_036394355.1 Allostellaceae bacterium
GTTCGCGCGCGCTGATATCCGTCCGGATCGGCAAGGCTGGCATGGCTCACTCCCCCGCGAAACCATGCCCCTCTATGAATCACCAAAACGCCGCCTTGGGAATCCCCTTTCCGAGTCATTCCTTCACGGAAGCGGTATTAGTGCCGCGCCTCAGTCGGCGGCTCGCCTAATGTGCCGATGGCGACGATGATCCGTGGCGCGGCGTAGGCCGCTATATGGTCTTTCATCGCGCGCCCGTCATTCCGATGCCACTCTTTGCTCCGCGCATGGCACGTTTGCGCAATCCGAGTACATGATGAGTACCGAGCGCTTCTCGCCTAACACGCGTCCAGCTACGTCATTGAAAGGATGGTGCCCAGGGGCGGAATTGAACCACCGACACCGTGATTTTCAGTCACGTGCTCTACCAACTGAGCTACCTGGGCGCCGTGCCGGACGGGCGCTGGCTTATGGCAGAAAAGGCCGGCACTGTCCAGCGTGCGTCAGGCGTTCGCGCGCCCGAAGCGGCGCTATTCCTCGGCTTCGTCGGGCGGTGACGCCTCGGGCGCCTCGTTGGTGGGCACGCGGTAATCGCCCTTGAGCCAACGGCCGAGATCGATCATCTGGCAGCGCGCCGAGCAGAAGACGCCGTGCTTGGCATCGGCGGGTTTGCCGCAGATCGGGCAACGGCGCGCGGCGCCGCGGCTCGCCTTCGTATCGCTCATGGCGGTTAGATAGGTTCAGCGGACGCCGATGTCGAACCCCTCGCGCGCCCGCCCCGGCTCGGCGACGATCTCGACGGCGCGACCGAGACGCACCTCGAGCTCCTGCCGCGCCGCGCCGGCTTCGCCCGCCAGCGCCGCAGCGACTTCCGGGTGAACACGGAGGACCGGTGCCCGCACCGCCGCCACCGCCGCCTCGCGCGCCAGCGCGCGCAGCGCCTCGAGCGCGATCGTCATCGGCGTCTTCACCAGCCCGCCGCCGGGCGCGCGCTCGAACAGCAGCTCGGCGAGCGGCGCGTGCCGGCGCTTGCGCACGAGCTCGAGATGGCCGAGCCGAGTCCAGCCGAGCACCTCGGCATCGACATCATCGGCGAGCGCCGCCGTCACCGCCGCGCGCACGCGGTCGCGATCGCGTCGGTCGCGCATGCCGACGAAGTCGATGACGATCGGACCGGCGAGGTTGCGCAGCCGGATCTGCCGCGCCGCTTCCCGCGCCGCCGCCAGATTGGTGGCGAGGATGGCGGCCTGCGCCTTGCGTCCGCGCGCGGCAGCGCCGCTGTCGACATCGATCAGCGTGGCGGCGGCGGTGAGCTCGATCGTGAGCGCACCGCCATCGGGCAGCGGCACGCGCGGGACGAGCGCGGCGGCAACGTCGCCGGCGACCCCGTGATGCTCGAACAGCGGCAACGTCTCGCGATGGAGCGCCAGCCGCTCGGCCAGCTCCGGCCGGTGCCGCGCCATCCAGCCGCGCGCCTCGGCGAAGGCAGCGCGCTCGTCGACGATTATCGCCGCGGGCTCGGCGGATGCGAAGGCGGCGAGCAGCATCGCCATGAGCGTAAGCGGCGGCTCGAGCGGCCCAGGCGCGCGAGCGCGCGAGCGCGCCACCTCGATCACCCGCCAGCGTGCCCGCAAGCTCTCGGCGTCGGCGGCAAGATCCGCCGCCGAGGTGCCGCTCGCCGCGGCGCGCAGCACGAAGCCCTCGCCGGTCCCGGCGATCTCGCGCAGCACCGCGCC
>DASWFH010000350.1:0-1696 GCA_036394355.1 Allostellaceae bacterium
CGACGAGAGCCGCGCCTATGCCGAGGCGCTGCGCCGCGCCGGCAACGAGGCGAGCTTCCAGCTCTATCCCGACATGATCCACGGCTTCTTCACCATGGGCGGCATCATCGCCGCCGCCGACCGCGCCGTCGCGCAAGCCGCCGAGTTTCTGAAGCAGGTCGTCGCGCGCTAGGGAACGCGCTGTCGGCTCAGCGCTTGACGCCGCAGGTCTTGTCGATCTGCGCCAGCGCCTGGCCGAGTCCGGCGAGCGAGTAGGTGTCGGTGGTCTCGGTGCCGCGGGCGGAAACGCCCTTGAGCACGGCCTGCTTGCCCTTGGCGAGCGCCTCCACCACCGCCTTGTCGGTGGCGGGATCGCGCGCCCAGGCCGTGTCCTTGTTGGTGAAGAGCGTGAATTTGCGGCTGTCCACCGTCAGCTCGGCGTCCGAGCCTTCCTTGAAGAGATAACCCGCGTTGAAGCTCACCTCGTTGCTGATCTTGTCGGCCGGGCGATGGGTGACGCTGGCATAGATCTTGTTGCGCTTGGCGCCGGCGGGCTCGCTCTTGCTCGGCTCGCCGACGACATAACAGATCCTGTGGCTCTTCTCGGTGTCGCTATAGGCGTCCCAGCCCTGCGCGCCGCCGAGACGCGTCACCCCCTCCTTCTGCTGCACCGGCTTCGCCGCGCTCTTCGCCTCGGCCTTCGGTGCGGCGGCGCTGCCGGCGGGCGCCAGCGGCGGCATCAGCATCAGGGCAAGTGCGGTGGCAAGGCAACGGGCGGGCGAGCGCATGCGCGCAACCATAACCATCGCGTCGCTCCCTGCCAAGCGGCGCGATGGAAGCACGCCCCTTGCCTCGGCATCGCCGCCTGGGCAAGGTGAGCGCCACGGCGACGCGGCCACGGGGAGGAAGAGCGATGCGCGCGGTGCTATGCAAGGAATTCGCCGGACCGGAGAAGCTCGTCCTCGCCGACGTGCCGCTGCCGCCGCTGCGCGACGGCACGGTGCGCATCGTGATCCACGCCGCTGGCGTGAATTTCGCCGACACGCTGCTCATCACCGGCCAATATCAGGACAAGCCGCCGCTGCCGTTCACGCCGGGCATGGAGGTGGCCGGCGTCGTCGCGGAGGCAGGCGCCGGCGTGACGCATCTCAAGCGCGGCGACCGCGTGCTCGCCCCGGTCGGGCGCGGCGGCTTCGCCGAGGAGGTCGTCACCGAGGCCGACGGCGTCCACCGCATCCCCGACCGCATGGATTTCGTCACCGCCGCGGGATTCCCCGTCGCCTACAGCACGTCCTACGGCGCCTTCGCCTGGCGCGGCCGGCTGCAGCCGGGCGAGTGGGTGCTCGTGCTCGGCGCCTCCGGCGGCGTGGGATTGACTGCGGTCGAGATCGCCAAGGCGATGGGCGCCAAGGTCATCGCCGCCGCGGGCGGCGCGGACAAGCTCGCCGTCGCCGCGCGCGCCGGCGCCGACCAGCTCATCGATTACACGCGCGAGCAGATCCGTGACCGCGTCAAGGACATCACCGGCGGCCACGGCGTCGACGTCGTGTACGATCCCGTCGGCGGCGATGCCTTCGAACAGAGCCTGCGCTCGATCGCCTGGGAGGGGCGCATCATCGTCATCGGCTTTGCCGGCGGGCGCATCCCGCAGATACCCGCGAACATCGTGCTGGTGAAGAACATCGACATCGTCGGCTTCTTCTGGGGCTCCTATCGG
>DASWFH010000351.1:0-7321 GCA_036394355.1 Allostellaceae bacterium
TCGGCATGGCCCTCGATCTTGACGCCGACGAAGACGGTAAAGCCGAGCCCGACGCGATTGCGCTGCAGCATAGCGCGATAGGCTTCTATGTATCCGTCCCGCTCCAGCCGCCTCACGCGGCGCAGGCAGGGCGAAGGCGACAGGCCGACGCGCTCGGCGAGCTCGACATTGCTCAGCCTGCCATCCGCTTGGAGCGCGGCGATGATCCGGCAATCGATCGCGTCAAGATTTGGCATTATTGCTCATCTAACGGGCTGCCATGGGCACGTTAGTGCGAAATACCCGCCGATCCCAGCGTAATTCGCAAGGACTCGCCTCGCTCTCCTGCGCGATAGTGTCTTGCCGAGAGAAACGCCAATGAGGATGCCATGATGGACCACTCGGGCACGCAGGGCCTGACCGAAGCCGTACAGCGGTATTTCGACCTCATGTACGACAGCGACACGTCGCGATTCGATCGCGTTTTTCATTCGACCGCCCAGCTGCACGGATTTCGCGAGGGCCAAATGTCGATGTGGCCCGCTCAGACCTTCAAGGACGTTCTCGCCGGCCGGCCATCGCCGCATTCGCGGAGCGCTCCTCGCCAGGAAGAGATCCTGCTGGTGGACGTCGCATCCGCCAGCCAAGCGCTGGTGAAGGTACGCGTCAGGATCAATACGGTCGTGTTCGTCGATTATCTCACCTATCACCGGATCGACGGCGACTGGCTGATCACGTCGAAGGCCTATCACGTCGAACGTAACGAGCCGTCCGGCCCGTCGTAGGTGGAAGCCGAAATCGGCGGCGAACGACACTCGCCGACTCTCGCGAAGCGGATGAGCACCCGTCACAGAGGCCGAGGTCGAGAGAAACGTCTCACTCGGTGAAGCGGCCGAGGCGCACGGCGGTCTGGCCGCGCAGCAGCCGGCGCGACGGCATGATCAGCACGCAGTCGTCATAGGGGGTGCGGATCTCGCGCCCATCATCATGCGCGATCACCGTGCCGGCGCGCGGGATCACCTCGAGGCCGCGAAAATCCTCAGTGAACGCGAAGCGGTCGCCGGCGATGGTGACGGCGTCGGTGACGGCGATGACGCGCTGCGGCTTGGTCGGCTGCGCCAAGATCCGCGCCGCCTGCGCCGGCGCCAGCACCCCCGCGGCGGCGAGGAAGCGCCAGGTGGTCTCAATGGCGAGCTCTGCCGTGGGGCGCTCCCAATGCTGGCCGCATTCGACGAGCAGCGCCGCCTTCGGCGATGCCGGGTCGGCGAACGCGCCGTAGTCGCGCAGGCGAGCGCCGGCGGCGTGGCCGGCATCGCGCACGATGATCTCGGGCACGCCGACGCGGCGGGCGAGCGCCAGCGACTTGTCGGTGAGGCCGGCCAGCATCAGCGGCGCGGTCGCCTGCTGCATCGAGTGGAGGTCGAGCAGCAGATCGACGGTGTCGACCAGCGGCCTGAGCGCCCGCGCCCGCGCCAGCTCGGCGCTCTGCCGCTTGCCGTCGAGCGTCGCGGCGTCCCACAGCCGGTTGAAATCCTCGTCGACGAAGCGCGACGCGGTCGGGCTCGCCGGATCGAAGCGGTGATAGGCCGCGACATTGGCGAAGCTCAAGCTGAGCTTGCCGGCAACGGGGCGGACGCCGCGGCGGAACAGCCGGTCGAGCGTGATGGCGCCGCACAGCTCGTTGCCATGCGCGAGCGCGTTCACCAGCACATGCGGCCCGGGCCAGCCGCTGTCGAAGCTCATGACATAGGGAATGCCGGTATTGCCGGCTTCGTAGGGCGCGATGTCCGGCGCGGCGAGCTCGACAGCGGGCGTCGCGGTCGGCATCGGCGCTAGCGCGACAGATGGTCCATCAGGCGGCGCATGAAGCGCTCGCATTGGCGGACCTGGTCGAGGGCGATGTACTCGTTAGGCTTGTGCGCCACGTCGATCGAGCCGGGGCCGCAGATGACGGTGGGAATGTCGGCCTCCTGGAAGAGGCCGGCCTCAGCGGCGAAGCTGACCTTGCCGACGGCGTTGGCGCCGGAGAGCGACTGCGCCAGCCGCACCAGCTCGTGATCGGCTTGCATGTCGAGCCCATTGACCGCGTTCATCTCCTCGAAGGCGATGCCGGTCGCGGCGCTCACCGCGCGCATCTCCGGCAGCACCACCGTCTCGGCATAACGCCGCACTTCCGCGAAGAGCGCCTGCTGATCGTCGCCGGGAATGTTGCGGAATTCGAAATCGAAGCTGCAGTCGCGCGGCACGATGTTGAGCGCGGTGCCGCCGCCGATGACGCCCGTCTGGATGGTGGTGTAGGGCGGCGAGAAGCCGCGATCGAACGGGCCGTGGTCGCGCTTGCGCCGCGCCATGGTCTTGATGAAGGTGACGATCTCCGCCGCCGCCTCGACCGCGTTGACGCCCTCATGCGCCAGCGCCGAATGCGATTCGAGCCCGCGCACGCGGCAGCGCACGCTCTTCTTGCCCTTATGTGCGATGACCGGCTGCATCATCGTCGGCTCGCCGACGATGCAGGCGCTGGGGCGCACCGGCCGCTCCTTCAGCTTGGCGATGAGGCCGCGCACGCCGATGCAGCCGACCTCCTCGTCATAAGACAAGGCGAAATGCACGGGCGTCTTGAGGCCGCGCCCGGCGAAGTCCGGCACCAGCGACAGCGCCACGGCGATGAAGCTCTTCATGTCCGACGTGCCGCGGCCGTAGAGCGCGCCGGCCTTCTCGGTGACGGCGAAGGGATCGCTGTCCCAGGCCTGGCCGTCGACCGGCACGACGTCGGTGTGGCCCGACAGCATGATGCCGCCGCGGTCCGCGGGCCCGATGGTGGCGTAGAGATTGGCCTTGCGCCGCGCATCGTCGAAGACGAGCTCGCTCGCGACGCCCCAGCCGTCGAGGTAGTCCTGAACGAAACCGATCAGCGCCAAGTTGGATTCGCGGCTCGTCGTGTCGAAGCCGACGAGGCGGCGGACCATGTCGAGGCTGGAGATGGCGGTACCGGGCACGCGCGTCACCTTGTTTGCGTCGCTCCACTATGCCGGAGCAGGGTGGGCGGCGCCAGGGCGGGCGGACAAGTTTGCTTTGCTCGGTGACGCCTACTCCGTGAAGGCCCGAGACACCAGCTCGCGCAACCAGCTGTTGGCGGGGTCGTTGTCGGCGGCCTCATGCCAGTAGAGATAGGCATCGACCGTCGGCGCCGCGAATGGCAGCGCCAGGATCTGGTTGTCGAAGCCGACATTCAGGAGGCCGGCATAGCGCTCCGGCATGGTGAGAAGCAGATCGGTCCGGCGCACCACGCCGAAGGCGGCGGCGTAATTGCGGCAGCGTAGGCGGATGCGGCGTTGCAGGCCCCGCTGGCTCAGCGCCAGATCTTCCAGGCCGGGTCCCTTGCGCCGCGACGTCACCAGCACGTGCTGCTGCTCGAGATACGTCGCGAGCGCGAAGTCGGAGCCGACCTGCGGATGACCCTGCCGCGCCACGACCACCAGCGGGTCGGCGGCGATGCGCTGCCGGTGCACGCTGTTCGACAGCGGCAGCAGCACGTCGATGGCGAGGTCGAGCGTGCCGGAGGCGAGCGCCGTCTCGATGCTGCGGCGCCTGACCTCGACGATCCTGAGGTCGACATTGGGCGCGGTCGTGGCGATGCGGCGCATGACGGGCGGCAGCGCGAGGATTTCCACGGGGTCGCGCGTGGCGATGGTGAATTGCGCCTGCGCCTGGCCAGGGTCGAAGCCGCCCGCCTCGTCCAGCACGGCATCGAGCGAGCGCAGCGAGCGGCGCAGCGGCTCGATGAGGCCGCGGGTCAGCGGTGTCGGCGCGAGGCCGCGGCCATCGCGGACGAAGAGCGGGTCGTCGAAGAGCCGGCGCAGGCGGGAGAGGGCATGGCTGATGGCGGGCTGGGTCAGGTTGAGCTTCTCGCCGGCGCGGCTCACCCCGCCCTCGGTGTAGATCGCCTCGAGCACGACCAGCAGATTGAGATCGACGCGTGATATATTCGCCATGTCGATCTATTTCTATTCCAAATATTCATTTTTGTCATGTCATGTGCCGCCTTAGGCTCGAGCTATCACAGGAGGCCCAGCATGGATTTCGCGTATTCCGCCAAGGTCGAGGCGCTGCAGGAGAAGCTTCGCGGCTTCATGGACGACCACATCTATCCAAACGAGGCGCGCTACGCCGAGGAGATCGCCACCGGCGACCGCTGGCAACCGAGCGCGATCATGGAGAAGCTCAAGGACAAGGCGAAGGCCGCTGGGCTGTGGAACCTGTTCCTGCCGGAGTCCGAGCGCGGCGCCGGGCTGAGCAATCTCGAATACGCGCCGCTCTGCGAGATCATGGGCCGCTCGCCGCTGGCGCCGGAGGTGTTCAATTGCTCGGCGCCCGACACGGGCAACATGGAGGTGATCGAGCGCTACGGCACGGCGGCGCAGAAGCGGGAATGGCTGGAGCCGCTGCTCGAGGGCCGGATCCGCTCATGCTTCGCCATGACCGAGCCGGGCGTAGCCTCGTCCGACGCCACCAACATCGCCAGCACGATCAAGCGCGAGGGCGACCATTACGTCATCAACGGCCGCAAATGGTGGGCCACCGGTGCGCCCGATCGGCGCTGCAAGATCGTCATCTTCATGGGCCAGACCGACCCGGCTAACGCCGATCGCTATCGGCGGCAGTCGATGATCCTGGTGCCGATGGATACGCCCGGCGTGAAGCTGCTGCGCTCGCTGCCGGTCTTCGGCTTCGACGATGCGCCGCATGGCCATGGCGAGATGCTGTTCCAGAATGTGCGTGTGCCCGTGTCGAACATTCTCCTCGGCGAGGGACGCGGCTTCGAGATCTCGCAAGGCCGTCTCGGCGCGGGACGCATCCATCACTGCATGCGCGCCATCGGCTTGGCCGAGCGCGTGCTCGAGGCGATGTGCCGGCGCGTCAAGTCGCGCGTCGCCTTCGGCAAGCCGATCGCCGAGCAGACGGTGACGCTCGAGCGCATCGCCGAGGCGCGCATCGGCATCGAGCAGGCGCGCCTCCTGGTGCTCAAGACCGCCTACATGATGGACACGGTCGGCAACAAGGTGGCGCGCGCCGAGATCGCCATGATCAAGGTCGCGGTGCCGAACATGCTGTGCCAAGTGGTGGACAGGGCGATCCAGGCGCATGGCGCGGCCGGCGTATCGGACGATTTCGGCCTCGCCAAGGCCTATGCAGACGCCCGAGCGCTGCGCATCGCCGACGGCCCCGACGAGGTGCATCGCAACCAGATCGGACAGCGCGAGCTGCGCCGATACAACTGATCTTTAGAGCGGCGGCCGATCTGATGGCATCGCGCTCGGCTCGACGCCAACGCTGGTCAGGGCAGGAACTGCTCCTTCAGCACGCGCTCCTCGAGATTGTGCTCGGGGTCGAACAGCATGGTGAGGGCGATCTCGCGGTTCTCGCGCACGGCGACCGAGAGCACGTCGCGCACCTCGGTGTAGTCGGCGACGGCGCTCACCGGCCGCTTCTCCGCCTCGAGGATGTCGAAGCGCAGGCGCGCCGCATGCGGCAGCAGCGCGCCGCGCCAGCGCCGCGGACGGAACGCGCTGATCGGCGTCAGCGCCAGCACGCCGGCGCCGAGCGGGATGATCGGCCCGTGCGCCGAGAAATTGTAGGCGGTGCTGCCGACCGGCGTCGCGACGAGGATGCCGTCGGCGGCCAGCTCCTCGACGCGCACGACATCGTCGATCGTGACGCGGATCTTGGCGGTCTGGCGCGTCTCGCGCAGCAGCGATACCTCGTTGAAGGCGAGCGCCTTATGCTCGGCGCCGGCGACGTCGCGGGCGCGCATCTCGAGCGGATGGGTGCGCACCGGCACGGCGCGCGCGAGGCGCTCGCGCAGGCCCTTGGGCTCGTAGCCGTTCATGAGGAAGCCGACGCTGCCGCGATGCATGCCGTAGATGGGCAATCCCAGCTCGAGATAGCGGTGCAGCGTCTCCAGCATGAAGCCATCGCCGCCGAGCGCGACGATGACGCCGGCGTCCTCGGGCGGCGGGTCGCCGTAGAGCGCCGTGAGCTCGGCGAGCGCGGCCTGGGCGGCCGGCGCGTCGCTGGCGACGAAGGCTATGGCGTCGGTCTTGGCCAAGGGCGCGGCGCTCAACCGCCGGTGACGCTCATATGCCGCGACACCGCCGGGCGATTGTGGCGGCGATCGATGATGAAATCATGGCCCTTGGGCTTGCGCGCGATCGCCTCGGCGATCGCCAGATCCAGCGGCTCGTCGCTCTCGGCGAGCCTGAGCGGCGTGCGCAGATCGGCGGCATCCTCCTGGCCCAAGCACATGAAGAGCGTGCCGGTGCAGGTGAGGCGCACGCGGTTGCAGCTCTCGCAGAAATTATGCGTGAGCGGCGTGATCAGGCCGAGCCGCCGCCCGGTCTCGCGCACGGTGTAGTAGCGCGCCGGGCCGCCGCTGCGGTAATCGGTCTCGTCGAGCGTCCAGCGTCGCTGCAGCTGCGCGCGCACCAGCGACAGCGGCAGGTACTGCTCGAGCCGCGTCGCGCTGCCGATCTCGCCCATCGGCATGACCTCGATGAAGGTCAGATCGAAGCCTTGGTCGCCGCACCAGGCGACCAGGCGATCGAACTCGTCGTCATTGACGCCCTTGAGTGCGACGGCGTTGATCTTGACGGCGAGGCCGGCGCGCGTCGCGGCGTCGAGCCCCTCCTGCACCTTGTCGAGCTTGCCCCAGCGGGTGATCGCCGTGAACTTGGCGGGGTCGAGCGTGTCGAGCGACACGTTGATCCGCCGCATGCCCGCCGCCTTGAGCTCCCCGGCGTAGCGCGCAAGCTGGCTGCCGTTGGTGGTGAGCGTCAGCTCGTCGAGCGCGCCGCTGTCGAGGTGGCGGCTGAGCGCGCGCACCAGCGCCATGATGTTGCGCCGCACCAGCGGCTCGCCGCCGGTGAGGCGGAGCTTGCGCACGCCCAGCCGCACGAAGGCGCTGCACAGACGGTCGAGCTCCTCGAGGGTGAGGACCTCCGATTTCGGCAGGAAGGTCATGTCCTCGGCCATGCAATAGACGCAGCGGAAGTCGCAGCGATCGGTGACCGAGACGCGGAGATAGCTGATATGCCTGCCGAAAGGGTCGATCATGGGCTTGTTATGGGGACCCGCCTGACGGTCCTCAAGTCTCCCAGGCCCAGCCTATCGCATAAAATCCGCGGGCGAAAGGAGAGCAGGGTTCGGGTCCTGGGTTTGCGGCGGACCCTTCGAGACGCCCGCTGGCGCGGGCTCCTCAGGGTGAGGACCAACCGGATGCCTCACCCTGAGGAGCCGTGCTGAGCTTGTCGAAGCACGGCGTCTCGAAGGGCGAGTGGGACAGCGC
>DASWFH010000352.1:0-6603 GCA_036394355.1 Allostellaceae bacterium
TGGCGAAGAAATCGGGATTGGTCAGATCCGCCGTCAGCATCTCGTTGTCCGCCGTCGCCGCCGAGCTCAGCAGCAGCGGCCGCTCGCCGTTGACGAGCAGAACGAGCCGCGACAGGAAGCGGGTATCCTCGTAGAAGAGGCCCTCGGAGGCCGGCCCGCTCGCCTGCGCGTCGCCGGACGCGTCGAACACGACGAAAGTGTCGCCGTGCTTCAGCGTGCGGCCGAGGCGAGCGCGCGACGTTGCGACCGAGGGGATGTAGAACGGGCTTACGGTTTCGGTCGCGGCAGCGGCGTCGCTGGAATGCGGATCGAGCATCGGCAAGGCTCACACGGTTTCGAGGCTGGATACCGGCGGTTGGCTCAAGAGCCGGTAGATCGCAAGGTAGTCCTCCGCCATTCGCCGGCTGGTGAAGCGCCGCTCGAATTCGCCGCGGATGCGCGCGCGGTCGAGCCGGTCGAGCCGCTCGATCGCCGCCAGCGCGCCGGCCTCGTCATCGACGATGAAGCCGGTCACGCCGTCTTCCACGACTTCCGGCACCGAGCCGTGACGATAGGCGAGCACGGGGGTGCCGCAGGCGAAGGCCTCGATCATAACAAGCCCGAACGGCTCCGGCCAGTCGCCTGGGAACAGAAGCGCCGCCGCGTTGCCGAGAAATTCGGATTTCTCGCGCTCGCCGATCTCGCCGATGAAGTCGATGCCGGGCTGGTTGAGCAGCGGCCGGATGACGGCGGCGAAATACTCCTCGTCGGCGCGGTCGACCTTGGCGGCGATCTTGAGGCGGCGCCCGCTCTTGACCGCCCAGCGGACCGCCAGATCGGGCCGCTTCTCCGGCGCGATGCGGCCGAGAAACGCCAGATAGCCTTCCCCGGCACCTTCCGGTGGCGCCAGCAGCTGCTGCGGCAGCCCGTGATAGATCGTGGCGATCCAGTTTGCCCAGGCGAGCGGCCGGCGCTGCGCGTCGGAGATCGAGATCACCGGCAGGTCCGAGAACTCGGCGAAGAGCGGCTGCAGCTCGGGCAGGTCGAGGCGGCCGTGCAAGGTCGTGACGCAGGGCACGTCCTGGCGGCGGAACACCGGCAGGTGCATCCAGTCGCCGTGGAAATGGACGATGTCGAAATGCGGCGCCGCCTGGATCACCTGCTCGAACATGGCGACCTGGTAGGCGATGGGATCGCGGCAGCCGCGGTCGAAGCGCAGCGCGCGCGGGCAGCCGGGATGCAGCCTGGCGCGGGTTTGCGAATCGCCGCTGGCGAAGAGCGTCACCGCATGGCCGAGCTCGACCAGCTCTTCTGTGAGATAGGAGACGATGCGCTCAGTGCCGCCATAGAGCCGGGGCGGGACGCTCTCGACCAGCGGCGCGACTTGGGCGATCCTCACGGCCCGCGCGGGCCGGTGCAGGCTTGGCCCCTCGGCCTCGCCCTGGCGTCTGCGCGCCGGTTGGTGCCCGGCAAAGTGGCAATGTCCGCCGCTCTCGACATCGGCAATGCTCCGCTGCTCTTCCATAAGGTGATCGCCCGTTCTCTAACGGAGCGGGGAAACAGGCGTTCCGGGCGCGGAACGTCGCGGCCCGACTTGCCGTTTGCCTAGCGGCGCCGCCACCCGCGCCCCGCGGTGGCCGTTTTGTGCATAGAGGCTGGCGTGAAAATTCTGCTCGTCGACGATGACGCTGGTGTTCGGGAGTATACGGCGCAGGTGCTCGAGGATGCCGGCTATGCCGTCCGCGTCGCCGCCCACGCCGACGAGGCCGAGACCATTCTCGGCACGGGCGAGCCGTTCGATCTCCTGATCACCGACATCGTCATGCCCGGGCGCAACGGTATCGAGCTAGCGCAGGCGCTTAATCGCACCCGTCCCGACGTCAAGGTGCTCTTCACCACCGGCTATACGCGACACATCGCGCCGGGCCTGCTGGCCGATTCCGAGATCCTCGACAAGCCTTACCAGCGCGCCGCGCTGCTCCATGCGGTGCGGCATTTGCTCCGCGCCAAGGCGCCGAGGACGCTGGCATAGACCGCCGGCCCGCGCGCGGCGGCATCGATTTGGCGAGTGTGGCGAACAGCGCCCGCACCCGCGAAGGATTTCCAGTTAAGCGGCTGATATGAAAGCCTCTCGGCTGCTCCGTCGGGGCGTCAGCCGGGCTGCGCAGCGCGTAAAATTGGGTTGCTGCCGGGGTTGGATGACCTAGTATGCAATTAACGGTAGTTGTCCTATGTCGGCGCCAGGCCGGGCGCGACGTTCCTTTCCACGCCAGCAAGGGCGGCGCATGGCTCGACCGGCGGGCCGCTCGAGCGACGGGTCGACACGCCTTATGTCCTGCACCACGAGAGGGTCTTGAACATCGATGCTTTCCCCCAAGGACAAAGACAAGGACAAGGACGACAACGCGCCGCATCCCATCGACGTCTATGTCGGCGGGCGCATGCGCCTGCGCCGCACGCAGCTCGGACTGAGCCAGGGAACGCTGGCGAGCAAGATCGGCGTGTCCTTCCAGGCGATCCAGAAATACGAGGCCGGCGGCATCAGGATCTCCGCCAGCCGGCTCTATGACATCGCCCAGGCCTTGCAGGTCTCGCCCGCCTTTTTCTTCGACGGCTATCCCGACGGGCTGGCGGCGACCAACCTGGCGCAGGAGGCCGGCGCGGAGATCGGCGAGGCCTTCAACCGCCGCGAGATCATGTCGCTGATCCGCGGCTATTACGGCATCAAGGACCCGCGGCTCCAGGCCGACATCCTCCGCCTCATCGTCAAGCTCGGCAATCGCGCACTTGACGAGGACGCGTAGCGCGGCCGCCCGGCTAAGGCGTGCTGCCGCGCATCGACGCGGGATGCCCGGGCAGCTTGAGCGTGCCGGCCTTGACGAGGCGGTCACCCTCGAGGCGGAGGATGGTGACGTCGCCGTCGAGGAAGTTGCCGACATAGAGGTACCTGCCGTCCGGGCTGAACGCCACCCCTTCGGCGAGCCCGCCCACCTCGGTCTGCGACACCTTGCGCACCTTTTTGCCGTCGATCTTGAGCAGCGAGACGTAGGAGTGCGGGTGATAGAAGAACTTGTCGCGCGCCTGGTTCGAGCCGTTGAGGATGACCTCGACGGCGTAGGCGCCGGTCGGGCTCATGGCGAGACCCTCGGGCCCGTCGCCGACCACCACCTGGTCGATGACGCGCGGCGGATCGGCCTCCATGTCGATGATCGCCGCCGTGTCGACCTGCCCGTCCGACGAGCCGGCGCCGCCGTTGTTGCCGGCGATCGCCAGCTTGCCGTTGGGGGTGATGGCAACATTGTAGGGCCAGAGGCCCGTCGGCATGTCGTATTTGCCGTAGGTCACCGTGGTGCCGTCGATGGCGAGCAGCGCCACCTTGTGCGCGGCGAATTTGGCGACCAGGGCGCGCTTGCCGTCGGGCGTGATGGCCACGGCGGAGGCCTGCTCCTTGTTGGCGCCGCCCGAGCTCACCGACACCGTGTCGACGACCTTGACCTCCTTGCCGCTGATCGACAGCACGCTCACCGTGTCGTCGGCGCGGTTGGCGACCAGCGCGAGCGTGCCGGCCTTGTTGATCGCCATGCCCGACGGCTGCTTGCCCAGCTCGACCGTGGCGATCTGCTGCGGCGGCGAGGTCGTGAGGTCGATGACATAGAGCTTGTTGTCGGGCGCGCCTTTCCAGCTGTCGCCGTCCTTGACCCAGTCGAGCGAGTTGGCGACCAGCGCGAGCTGCTGGTCGGGGGTGATGGCGAGGTTGACCGGCGGCCCCACCACGGTGTTCATCAGCGGCAGGCTGGCGACGATGCGCGGCTTGGTGCGGTCCTTGATGTCGATGATCGACACCGTGTCGTTGCCGGGCGGGTGGTTGATCTGCTTGCCGGCGGCGTCCCAGGTCTGCTTCTCGTCGTTGCCACTGATGATGAGCTGCGCCTGCGCGCCGGACGCCAGCAGCGGCGCCGCCGTCGCCACGAGAAGCGCAAGCCGCGACAAACCCTTCATGATTTCCTCCCCTGTTCTCTTGGGCGCCGGTGCCGTCGGCAGTTTGCCATGGGCTCCGCCGCCGCGCCACACCCGACGGTTGCCCCGCCGCCGCAGCGCGGAACGGCCCGTGGCGGAGCGTGTTATGCCCAGGAGCAACCGGTGCAGGGCATGATCGAGGCGGCCGAGACGGCGTTGCGCGACGGACGCACCCATTGGCGCCGCGAAGCCGCCGAGCGCGTCGCGTTCCTGGTCGACGGCGAGGCCTATTTCGCCGCCTTCCGCGCCGCCGACCGGCATGGCCGGCGGCGCATCCTCTGCCCGGTTGTGTTGGGCGCAAAAGAGGAGGACCATGGCTGGGCGCGCGTGCACGGCAAGGCGCTCGTCGTCGACGATCGCCTCGTGCGCGTCGGCTCCGGCAATCTCAGCAACCGCTCCATGGGCGTCGATACCGAGTGCGACCTCGCCATCGAAGCCGAGAACGAAGCGACCCGCGCCGGGATCGCCGCGTTCCGCGACCGGCTGCTCGCCGCCCATCGCTTCCTCGACGACTTCTTTGTCACGGTGGTCCTCGTCCTCGCCGCCTTGGGCTATGCGCTGCAGCGCTGGCTCGGCGTCGACGAGGAGCATCAGTGATCCGCCGGCGCCGGCGGCAGCCACGCGAGGAGGGCGGCGAGCGGCCGCTGGTCGTCGCCACCTACAACATCCATACCTGCGTCGGCGTCGACCGGCGCTATGACCCCGACCGCACCGCCGCCGTCCTGCTCGAGCTCGGCGCCGACATCATCGGGCTGCAGGAGGTCGATGCGCGCCACCGCCTCAACCGCCATCTCAATCAGTGGGACTATTTCGCCCAGGCGACCGGGCTTCACGCCGTCGCCGGCGCCAATGTCAGCGATCATCGCGGGCGCTTCGGCAACGCGCTCCTGACGCGGTTTCCGGTGCGCCTGGTGCAGCACATCGATCTCAGCGTCGGCGTCTATGAGCCGCGCGGCGCCATCGAGGCCGAGGTCCTGGCGGACGGACGCAAGCTGCGCGTCGTCGTCACTCATCTGGGATTGCATGCCGGCGAGCGCCGCCTGCAGATCGGCCGCCTGCTCGACGCGTTGGCGCAAAGCCCGAGCGAGGCCGAGGCGATGGTCATCATGGGCGATCTCAACGAGTGGCGCGGCCGCCGCGGCGGCATCCCCGCCCTCGACCGCTGCCTCGGTCGTGCGCCGGCGCCGCGCACTTTTCCTTCGTGGCTGCCGGTGCTGCCGCTCGACCGCATCTATGCGAGCGGCGCCGCCAGCCTGCGCGCCGTCGCCGTGCATCGCTCGCCGCTGGCGCGCCTCGCCTCCGACCACTTGCCGCTGTGCGCCGCGGTCGATTGGAGCGCTGCTACCCTTCGATGAAGTGGCCGAGGGCGGCGAGCGGCCGCACGCGGTCGCACACGATCTTGAAGACGGCGAGCATGGGCACGGCGAGCAGCGCGCCGGGAATGCCCCACATCCAGTCCCAGAAGATGAGCGAGCCGATCACCAGCACCGGATTGAGGGTGAAGCGCTTCGCCACCAGCATCGGCGTCACCCATTCGCCCTCGATGACGTGGATGATGAGATACGCGGCCGGCGGCAGCAGCGCCTGCCACAACGTGTCGAAGCTCATGAGGCCGACCAGGAAGAACAAGCCGATGCCCGTCAGCGGCCCGAGGATCAGCACATAGTTGAGAATGAAGGCGAGCGTGCCCCACAAGATCGGGTCGGGTATGCCGATCGCCCACATGGCAAGCCCGGCGGCGACGCCGACCAGCGCGTTCATGATGCTGATGGTGACAAGATAGGCGGAGATGTTCTCCTCGACCTCGTGCGACAGCTCGACGGCGCGCTTCTTGTCCTGGAAGCTCGGCAGGATCTCCACCAGCCGGCGCATGAAGAGCTCGCCCGAGGTCAGCAGGAAAAACAGCATCAGCACGGTGATGCCGAGCCCCGACATCAGGTGGCGCGTGCCGGAGAAGAGGAACTCGACGAGCCCCGGCCCCTTGACGGTGACGGGCGCCTTCTCGCCGGGGGCCCGCGTCAATTGCTCGACCTGCTTCGTCGCTTCCTGGACCTGCTGCACCGGCCGCTTGAACACGCTCAGATGCTGCTCGAGGCGCGGCAGGCTCTGCGGCGCCCGCTCCAGCCAGGCCGTCGCCGGCCCCGCCAGCAAATAGCCGCCCCCGCCGAGCACGGCGAAGAGCAGGACGATCATCGCCAGCGCCGCCAGCGGCTGCGGCACCTTGAGCCGGGCGAGCAGGCGCACGCCCGGCTGCAGCAGCAGCTTGAACAACACCGCGAACGCCAGCGGAATGGCGATCTCGCCGGTGAAATAGAGCGTGTAGAAGATCGCCAGGACGAACATGCCGGTGATCGCCACCGAGCGCATGCTGGCCGGCAAGGGCGGCGTCTCCACGCGCGATACCACGGGCTCGGCCGCAGCATCCTGCGCCGGGCGGGAAGTGATGTCCGACCAGATTTCTCCGCTCATCCAAGGCTGTCCGGGGGCCAATCGCTCGGTCAGCTAACGCCAGCCCCCACCGAAGGTTCTGGCCCGCGGGTTTGACGCGGCCGGCGCGATCGGGTCTTATGCCCGCGAACCGACGAAGCCGCGCATGCCGAAGAAGAA
>DASWFH010000353.1:0-1517 GCA_036394355.1 Allostellaceae bacterium
GTTGCAGTTCGTCGCCGAGGGCAAGCTGGTGGCGCTCGCCTCGAGCACCTTGCGCCGCGCGAGCGTGGCACCCGATCTGCCGACCATTTCGGAAGCGGGGCTCCCCGGCTTCGATACCGCGGGCTGGTTCGGGCTGCTGGCACCGGCCGGCACGGCGCCCGAGATCATCGATCGCCTCGCGGCCGCCTCCAACGAGGCGGCGAAATCTCCCGACGTCGTCGCCACGCTGGCAAAGCAGGGCTTCGACATGGCCGGCGGCAGCCCCGAGGAATTTGCCGCCTTCATCCGCGGTGACTTGGCCAAGTGGGAGCGCGTCGCGAGCGCGGCCGGGCTGAAGCGATAACGACGCCCCCGACCTTCGCCGCAACGCCATTGCCGGCTGCAGCAGCACCGCGGCCGGACTGCGCAATCCGCATCGGCCGAATGCGGTATATTGGTGCGAAAGACCCATCGAACGGCCGAGACCCGCGGTGAACCCTGTCGGCGCCAAACCCCTGATCGCCCTCACCGGAGCGACCGGCTTCATCGGGCAATGCTTGTTGCGCGACTTGCCCAAGCGCGGCTACCGGCTGCGGGTGCTGCTGCGGCGGCCGAGCGTGGTGCCGATGGAGTGCGCGAGCGCTGTGGTCGGCGACCTCGCGCGGCCGCAAAACATGGCCGCCGCGCTCGCCGACGCCGACGCCGTCATTCATTCGGCCGGCGTCGCCCACGCCATGTCCGGATTGCCCGAGGACGATTATCGCGTGCTCAACACCGAGGCCACGATCGCGCTTGCGCGCGCGGCGCAGCGCGCGGGCGTCAAGCGTTTCATCTTTCTGTCCTCGATCCGCGCGCAGTCGGGGCCGACCGCCGAGCACGTCCTCACCGAGGATCTGGCGCCGCAACCGACCGAGGCCTACGGCCGCTCGAAACTGGCGGCGGAGCAGGGGTTGGCCGAGCTCGACCTCGATTGGGTCGCGCTGCGGCTCGTGCTGGTCTACGGCGCCGGCGTGAAGGGCAACATGGCGGAGCTGCTGCGGTTTGCGCGCGCGCCCTATCCGCTGCCGTTGGGAGCGCTGCATGGGCGGCGGTCGCTGCTCGCGCTCGATAATCTGGTGGCCGCGATCGATACGGTGCTGGCCGCGCCGGGACGGCTGCGGCGGCCGTTCCTGGTGGCCGACCCCGCGGCGGTGACCATCCCGGAGATGATCACGGCCTTGCGCCGCGGTCTCAACCGCTCCCCCGGCCTGATCCCGGTGCCGCCGCCCTTGCTCGAAATGGCGTTGCGCGCGGCAGGCCGCACCGAGATCTACCAACGCCTCGCCGGCTCGCTGGTGGCGGACCCCGCCGCGCTGTTGCGGCTCGGCTGGACGCCGCCGGTCACCACGGCGGATGCACTGGCAGCGCTCGCGCGCAGCTAACGCGTGTTCCGGTCAGTTTGATTCAACATCCCGCACCCACATGCGTCACCCGCGGGCTTGACCCGCGGGTCCATCATTCTTCGCAAGAACTCTTGCGAAGAGGATGGATTGCCGGGT
>DASWFH010000354.1:0-2144 GCA_036394355.1 Allostellaceae bacterium
CGCATCGCCTCGGGCGAGATCCTGCCGACCGCCGTCTTCACCGAGCCCAATACCGGCTCCGATCTCGGCAGCCTGCGGACGCGTGCCGTGCGCGAGGGCGGCGTCTACAAGGTCTACGGCGCCAAGACGTGGATCACCCATGCCGCGCGCACCGACCTGATGACCCTGCTGGTGCGTACGGATACCAAGACCAGCGACTATCGCGGCCTCAGCATGTTCCTCGCGGAGAAGCCGCGCGGCACGGACGCGAACCCGTTCCCGGCGCCCGGCATGAGCGGCGGCGAGATCCGCGTGCTCGGTTATCGCGGCATGAAGGAATATGAGCTCGGGTTCGACGGCTTCGCCGTGCCGGCGGAGAACCTGCTCGGCGGCCTCGAGGGGCAGGGGTTCAAGCAGCTCATGGCGACCTTCGAGAGCGCGCGCATCCAGACGGCGTCGCGCGCCATCGGCGTGGCGCAGAACGCGCTCGAGCTGGGCATGCGCTATGCCCGCGAGCGCCAGCAATTCGGCAAGCCGATCTATGCCTTTCCGCGCGTCTTCGGCAAGCTCGCCTGGATGGCCGTGGAGACGATGATCGCGCGCCAGTTGACATATTTCGCCGCGCGCGAGAAGGACAGCGAGCGGCGCTGCGACATCGAGGCCGGGATGGCGAAGCTCCTGGCCGCGCGCACCGCCTGGGCCAATGCCGACAACGCGCTGCAGATCCATGGCGGCAACGGCTATGCGCTCGAATACCCGATCAGCCGCGTCATCTGCGACGCGCGCATCCTCAACATCTTCGAGGGCGCCGCCGAGATTCAGGCACACGTCATCGCCCGCGGGCTGCTGGCCGGCCGGAATTGACTGGATTGCCCCTTATTGGTCACGCCGTTTCGGCGAACAGCTCCTCTAGTGTTTCCCCCGCAATGGTGCCGGCCGCTCTCGGGGGAAGGCTGTTGCGGCAGGATTGGGAAGAGGAATGGCAGGCGCTTCTCCGGTCACGGGATGAGGCGCTCGCGCGTTCGCGCGGGCTCCAGGAGGAGATCACCGCCTTCTTCCGCCGCCGCCAGCCGCCGCCCATGCAGCTGATGCGCACCGCCGATGTGGCCGAGCGCGAGCTCGCCGCCGTCAAGGCCCGCTTGCGCGACTTCCTCCGCCACCTCGGGCACACCGGCACGTAAGGCGTCGCGCCGCCGCCCTAGAACGCCAGGCAGATCTTGCCGAAATGCCGGCCGGCGGTGATCGACCGGATGGCGTCGGCCACCTGATCGAAGGCGTAGCGCTTGTCGTCGACCGGCGGCTTCAGGCGGTGCGTCTCGATGGCGCGCACCATGTCCTCGAACATCTCGCGGCTGCCGAGCGTCACGCCCTGGAGGCGCACGTTCTGCGTCACGACGCGGCCGAGCTTGAGCTCGGCCACGCCTCCCGACAGGACGCCGATCATCGCCAGCGTGCCGCTGGTGCGGACCGCCCGCAGCGACTGGTCGAGCGATTGAGCGCCGCCGAGCTCGACGATGAGGTCGGCGCCGCGTCCGCCCAGCGCCCGCCGCACCTCGCGGCTCCATTCGGGATATGTCCGGTAGTTGATGCCGATATCGGCGCCCAGCGCCTTGGCGCGCGCGAGCTTCTCGTCGCTCGAGGAAGTGATGATCGTCGTCGCGCCCGCGCGCTTGGCGAACATCATGGCGAAGAGCGACACGCCGCCCGTGCCCTGGGTTATTACCACGTCGCCCGGCTTGACGCCGCCGCCGATCACGGCGCTCCAGGCGGTCACTGCGGCGCAGGGCAGGGTCGCGGCCTCGAGCGCCGAGAAATGCGCGGGCGCTTTGACCACGCCGGCCGCTGGCAGCACCATGTATTCCTGCATCACCCCGTCGAGCGGGCCGCCCAGCATGCCCGGGCGGTATTCCTCGCGGAGCGGGCCGCTGATCCAGCTCTGCGCGAAGGCGGGGCAGACGAGGTCGCTGGTCTTGACCCGCGTCACGCCGGGTCCGGTCTCGGTCACGGTGCCGGCACCGTCGGACAGCGGCACCAGCGGCAGCTCGCCGCTGTGTCGGCCATAGCCGCGCTGGGTCACGACCAGGTCGCGATAATTGACCGAGGCGGCCTGCATCTTGACCAGCACTTCGCCGGGCCCGGGCGAGCGGTCGGGGCGGGTCCCCGGC
>DASWFH010000355.1:0-3164 GCA_036394355.1 Allostellaceae bacterium
CTGCAGAAGCTGATGCGCAAGGAGGAATCGGCGCTCCTCGGCGGCAATGCCTCGCTGGCGCTGGTCGCGCCGGCGACGCCGACGCTCTCCGCCTCGGGCTCCAGCGCCACCTTGCCGGCGGCGACGTATTCGGTGATGGCCGTCGCCCTCACTTTCGAGGGCTGGAGGAACTCGACCCTCGCCGGCGGCGTCGCCACGCGGCAGACCGTCACCGGCGCCGATGGCGGCACTTATGCCCTCAACAGCGGCTCCTCCAACAAGTCGAGCGCCGCGACGCAAGCGGTGACGCTCGGCCAGGCGCTGTTCGCCTCGGTGACGCCATTGCCGGGCGCGGTCGCCTATGCTTGGTATGTCGGCACGGTCGGCTCGGAGTCGCTGCAGGCCATCACCACCATCAACAGCGCTGCCTTCTCGGCGCCGCTCGCTGGCAGCCGCCAAGCCGCCACCGCGATCAGCCAGGACAGCTCGGCGAACCCGGCGCTCGCCTTCGACGGCCTGCTCACCGCAGCGTTCAACCCCGCCAACGGCGCCTATGTGAGCACGCTGCCGACCGGCACGGCCGGGACCGGCACCGTGCTCACCGCATCGGGCCGCGGTTCGGTCAACGAGATCGACGTCATGCTGCAGTCGATGTGGGACAATTTCCGTCTCTCGCCGACCGTGCTCTACGTCAACAGCCAGGAGCTCAAGAACATCACTAACAAGGTGCTGTCGAACGCCTCGGCCCCGCTGCTGCGCTACAACGTCCAGGCCTCGGGCGGCGCGGTCGATCCCTACGCGATCGTCGCCGGCGGCACGGTCGAGTTCTACTTCAACCCGTTCTCGGTCGATGGCGGCGCCAAGATCCCGGTGAAGGTCCATCCGGACCTGCCGCCCGGCACCCTCATCGGCTATTGCGAACACCTTCCGGCGGCCTACCAGTCGAACGAGGTGCCCAATGTCGCCGAGGTGAAGACGCGGCGCGACTATTACCGCGTCGACTGGCCGCTCCGCACGCGTCAGCGCGAGGTCGGCGTCTACGCCGAGGAAGTGCTGGCGATCTACGCGCCCTTCGCACTTGGTGTGATCTCGAACATCGCCAACGGCTGAGCTGCAAAAGGCCGGGCGGCGCAATCCGCCCGGCCACCTCTTCTTGCGCAGGAGCACTCATGGCGAAGCTGAAGGCGCCGGAACACGGCGCGCCCGTGTATTGGCGCGGCAAGGTTTACGAGATCCGCCGCGACAGTTCGGTGAAGGTGCCGGACGAGGCGGCGGCCGCGCTGCTCGCCCATGGCTTTACGCCATGGCCCGGCGGCGAGACGCCGCCGGCCGGTAAGCGAGGGGGCTGAGTCATGGCCGCCGGCGACCTCACCACCCTCGCCAATGTCAAAGTCTGGTTCTCGCCGCCGCTGACGACGACCAGCGACGACGCGCTGCTGACGCGGCTGATCACCGCGGCGAGCCAATTCATCCAGATCTGGCTCGGCCGCCAGATCGCATCGCAGAGCTATGCCGAGACGCGCGACGGCGCGGGCGGGCGGAAGCTCGTGTTCGCCAACGCGCCGGCGACCGCGGTCGCTTCGCTCAGCATCGATGGCATTGCCATTCCGCCGGCATCCGGCCCGAGCACCGCCGGCTATGTGTTCAGCGCGACGACGCTCTATCTGCAGAGCTATCTCTTCTCTCCGGGATTCCAGAACGTCGCCGTCGCCTACACCGCCGGCTATGGCGTGACGCCGCCGGAGCTCGAGCAAGCCTGCATCGAGCTGGTGGCGCTGCGCTACAAGGAGCGCGATCGCATCGGCCAGGTCTCGAAGAATCTGTCCGGCGAAGTCGTCTCCTTCACGCAAAAGGACATGCCCGCCGACGTGCAGACGGTGCTCCAGCAGTACAAGCGGAGCTTCGTGCCATGATCGCGGCGGAGATAGCCGGCGCGGACGCCGTCGCGGACCGGCTGCAATCCATGCCCGAGCGCCTCGCGGCGCGCCTTGCCGTGGTCATGGCAGGGCTCGGCGTCGAGCTGCGTCAGCGCGTGCAGGAGAGCATGGTCGGCAGCGGATTGCACAGCCGCAGCGGCCGGCTCGCCCAGTCGATCGAGGTGCAGACCGACGGGATCTCCGCCGCCGCCGGCATCGACGCCGCCGCAGTCCCCTACGCCGCCATCCAGGAATATGGCGGCACGACGCGCGCGCATATCATCGAGGCGATCAACGCCGGCGCGCTGCGCTTCCAGCTTGGCGGCCGGACGATCTTCGCCAAGCGCGTCATGCATCCGGGCTCGGTGATCCCGGCGCGCTCCTTCCTGGGCACGGCGCTCGCCGAGCTGGCGCCGGACGCCCGCGGCGCGATCGCGGACGCGGCTTTCACGGAGGCGCAGGCATGAACCGCGAGCCGATCTACAGCGCGCTTTTCGCAACGGTGGCCGCGGCGGCGAATTTCGTCACGGCGAGCCGAAGGCTGCGCCACTGGGGCGATGTCGGGCCGGCGGAGCAGCCGGCCTTGTTCCAGGCGCAGAAAAGCGAGACGGCGAAGCGCGCGCGAGGATTGCCGCCGCGCTGGACGCTCGAAGTCGATCTTTACATCTACGTGCAGGCGCCCGCCGAGCTGACCGCGCCGGCGACCGTGCTCAACCCGCTGCTCGACGCCGTCGAAGCGGCGCTGGCGCCGAGCGGCGCCGATCTCGCGACCGCCACGCAGACGCTCGGCGGCCTCGTCTCGCATTGCTGGATTTCCGGCAAGATCCAGACCGACGAAGGCGTGCTCGGCGGTCAGGCGGTCGCCATCGTGCCGATCGAGATCGTAGTTGGCGGATGAGTAATCGATCTGCCTTCGCTCAGATGCGTCGGGTCTACGAGCGCGGGCGGCGCTCGCGCGGGCTGGTCGTCGACAGGGATGGCGTCGCCCTGGGGCCGGACGTCGTGCTGGTGCGCCACAGCGCTGCCGGCTATCGCTGTGCCAGGACCGATGACCTTGTGCGGTTGACCCGCCTGGTTTTCACCGGCGATGCGCGCTTTCAGCGGTTGCCGGCAGTGCTCGCGCAGATTGCCCGCGCGCTCGATGCAGGCGACCTCGTCAAGGCGCAGCTCCTGGGACTTGAAATCCCGATCGGCGAGCTCGACGACAGCCAGTTGGCGCGGCTCGCCGGCGCGGCGGACCTGGTCAAGGTCGGCTTCGATCCGAGTCAG
>DASWFH010000356.1:0-3495 GCA_036394355.1 Allostellaceae bacterium
CGTCGCCATGTTCGTCGCCGGCCTCATGGTCGGCCGCACGCCCGAATATCTCGGCAAGAAGCTCGAGGCGAAGGAGGTCAAGATGACCATCCTGGCGCTGCTCAGCCTGCCGCTCTCGATGCTCGGCTGGACCGCGCTCGCCGCCGTCGTGCCGGCCGGATTGGCGGGCATCGCCAATACCGGGCCGCACGGCTTCAGCGAGATGCTCTACGCCTATTCGTCGGCGACCGGGAACAACGGCAGCGCGTTCGCCGGCATCTCCGCCAACACGCTGTTCTACAACACGACGCTCGGCTTCGCGATGCTCATGGGCCGCTTCATCTTCGTCATACCGCTGCTGGCCGTCGCGGGCTCGCTGGCGCAGAAGAAGCTGCTGGCGCCCTCGGCCGGGACGTTCCCGACACAGAGCCCGCTCTTCGTCGGCCTGCTCGTCGGCGTCGTCGTGATCATCGGCGGGCTCACCTACTTCCCGGCCGTATCGCTCGGCCCGGTGGTCGAGCAGGTCGCGCTGAACGCCGGCACGCTCTATCCGGCGCCTTGAGCAAGAAAATCCGGCAGAAGGACATGCTGCGATGACGAACCTATCTCCGACCGCGCCCTCGCCCAAGACCGGACTGTTCAAGCGGCAGGTCGCGCCCTTGTCGCTGTTCGACAGCGCGCTCATCGTGCCGGCGATCCGCGCCTCCTTCCGCAAGCTCGACCCGCGTACGCTGGTCAAGAACCCCGTCATGTTCGTGGTCGAGATCGTCTCGGTGCTCTGCACCATCTTCTTCCTGCGCGACCTCTTCGTCGGCGGCAAGGCCATCATCGGCACGAGCCCGCTCTTCTCCGGGCAGATCACCGCCTGGCTGTGGTTCACCGTGCTGTTCGCCAATTTCGCCGAGGCGGTGGCGGAAGGGCGCGGCAAGGCGCAGGCCGACACGCTGCGGCGCATGCGCACGGAGACCAAGGCCAAGCGCCTCACAAGCGCGCAGGCGCGCCAATGGGAGCAGGTGCCGGCGGCGGCGCTCAAGCAGGGTGACCTCGTATTGGTCGAGGCCGGCGATTTCATCCCCAGCGACGGCGAGGTCATCGAGGGCATCGCCTCGGTCGATGAATCCGCGATCACCGGCGAATCGGCGCCGGTCATCCGCGAGAGCGGCGGCGACCGCTCGGCCGTCACCGGCGGCACGCGCGTCACCTCCGACTGGCTCAAGGTGCGGATCACCGCGGCGCAGGGCTCGACCTTCCTCGACCGCATGATCGCCCTCGTCGAGGGCGCGGTGCGGCAGAAGACGCCGAACGAGATCGCGCTCACGATCCTGCTGGTGGGAATGACGATCATCTTCGTCTTCGCCACCGTCACCATCCCGAGTTTCGCCGCCTATGCCGGCGGCGCCGTGTCCATCGTCGTGCTGATCGCGCTGTTCGTCTGCCTGATCCCGACGACCATCGGCGCACTGCTCTCGGCGATCGGCATCGCCGGCATGGACCGGCTGGTGCGCTTCAACGTGCTAGCGATGTCCGGCCGCGCCGTCGAGGCGGCCGGCGATGTCGACACGCTGCTGCTCGACAAGACCGGCACCATCACCCTCGGCAACCGTCAGGCGACCGAATTCCTGCCGCTGTCGGGTGTGACCGAGCGCGAGCTCGCCGACGCGGCGCAGCTTTCCTCGCTCAGCGACGAGACGCCCGAAGGCCGCTCGATCGTCGTGCTGGCCAAGGAGAAATACGGCATCCGCGGCCGCGAGATGGCGCCGCTCAACGCGCGCTTCGTGCCGTTCTCGGCGCAGACGCGCATGAGCGGCATCGATTTCGACGGCCACAGCATCCGCAAAGGCGCGGTCGACGCCATCATCGAGCATGCCGGCAAGGGCCGCGCGGCGCCGGCCGCGATGCAGTCGATGGTCGAGCGCATCGCCAAATCCGGCGGCACGCCCCTGGCGGTGGCGCAGGACGACCGCATCCTCGGCGTCATCCACCTCAAGGACATCGTCAAGGGCGGCATAAGCGAGCGCTTCGCCGAGCTGCGTCGGATGGGCATCCGCACGGTGATGATCACCGGCGACAACCCGCTGACCGCCGCCGCCATCGCCGCCGAATCCGGCGTCGACGATTTCCTGGCGCAGGCGACGCCGGAGGCCAAGCTCAAGCTCATCCGCGACGAGCAGGGCAAGGGCAAGCTCGTCGCCATGTGCGGCGACGGCACCAACGACGCGCCGGCGCTGGCCCAGGCCGATGTCGGCGTCGCCATGAACACCGGGACGATGGCGGCGCGCGAGGCCGGCAACATGGTCGACCTCGACAGCGACCCGACCAAGCTCATCGAGATCGTCGCCATCGGCAAGCAGCTGCTGATGACGCGCGGCGCGCTCACCACCTTCTCGATCGCCAACGACGTCGCCAAGTATTTCGCGATCATCCCGGCGATGTTCGTGGCGTTCTATCCGCAGCTCGCCATCCTCAACATCATGGGCCTCAAGACGCCGGAAAGCGCCATCCTCTCGGCGATCATCTTCAACGCGCTGATCATCATCGCGCTGATCCCGCTGGCGCTCAGGGGCGTGCGCTACCGGCCGGCCGGCGCCGCCAGCATCCTCAGGCGCAATTTGTGGGTCTACGGCGTCGGCGGCATCATCGTGCCGTTCGTCGGCATCAAGCTGATCGACATGGCCGTCACCGCTATCGGGCTCGCGTAAGGAGGCCCATCATGCTCAAGCAAATCCGCCCCGCCATCATGATGATCGTCATCATGACGATCATCACCGGCCTCGCCTACCCGCTGGCGATGACCGGCGTCGCGCAGGTGATCTTCCCGCACCAGGCCAATGGCAGCCTGATCGAGCGGAACGGCACCGTCATCGGCTCCGAGCTGATCGGCCAGAACTTCACCGGCGACAACTACTTCCACGGCCGCCCGTCGGCGACGACCGAGCCGGACCCCAAGGATCCGACGAAGACGGTTCCGGTGCCTTACGCGGCCGACAATTCGGCCGGCTCGAACCTGGCGCCGACGAGCCAGGCCCTGGTCGACCGGGTGAAGGAAGACGCCGGCAAGCTCCAGGCCGAGAACAAGGGCAAGATCCCCGTCGACCTGGTGACGACCTCCGCCAGCGGCCTCGACCCCGACATCACGCCGGCCGGCGCGCTCTTCCAGGTGCCGCGCGTCGCCAAGGCGCGCGGCTTGCCCGACGCGCGCGTGCGCGAGCTGGTCGACGACAACACGCAAGCGCGCACCCTGGGTATTTTCGGCGAGCCGCGCGTCAACGTGCTCGAGCTCAACCTGGCGCTCGACAGTCTCGCGCGGTGAATGTTGGTGCGGCCGTACCCCCCTCCCTACCTCCCCCTCAAGGGGGGAGGAGCGGCAAACGTATCCCCCCCTTGAGGGGGAGGGTTGGGGTGGGGGGTGCAAGCGCAACGCGCTATGATGTTCCATGTCCTCGACCGACCGAGCCGACCGTGACCAGCGCCCCTCGCCCGAGGCGCTGCTCGAGGCCGTTGCGCGCGAGGGCCGCG
>DASWFH010000357.1:0-3010 GCA_036394355.1 Allostellaceae bacterium
GTGCCGGGATGGTCGCCCGACGGCGCGCGCCAGACCACCGACGCGATCCGCGCCGCCTGGCGCGCCCGCCACGACGCACCCGCGGCGCGCTGACTGACGAAGCCCAACGCAAAGCGCCGCTAGTGGATGGAATCAAACGGATGCAACCCGCACAGCAAGCAATCCTGCCCGGCTTTGGGCCGATTGGCGTAGACTCTTCTGTCTGATTTTCACCACTAGGAGCCTGCCGCCGCGACCGCAGGCATCGCGCGCGGCGATGCCCGAAGCTTCGCGGCAACGGTAAGGTGGATCAAGAGATAGAGCGGCACCAGCAGCGTCGGGATCATGATCCACGGCAGCATGCCCATCGCCGCCGTGCCCGGCTCCTGCGTAAAGACACGAAACGGCGTGGCGGGCGCAGAGAGCACACCCAACGACACGGCGACGACCAGGTCGAGCGCGCCGAGCGCGTTCCACAGCCGGAGCCACTGAGCGCGCAGCGTACCGGCGGCGGCCAAGGCCGTGAGCGGGACGGCGAGCGCACCCACGGCGACGTCGCCCCAGCCGGCGGCGGGCGCGAAGGGCGCCGGCAGCCGGCCCGCGGCGTAAAGAAGGACAAAGAATGCGCCGAGCAGCCGGCCGGCGTTAAGCCCGACCAGCGCCGCCGGCGGCAGCGACAGAAGCGCCTCACCGAAGCCGGGCAGCAGGAACCACGCGGCAATCCCTCCGCCGACCGCCGCGGCAAAGGCAAGTGCCACGCCGGGGACCGGGCCCGTGGCCCCTGGCCCGAACCAGCCGAACGCCGCGACGGCGACGATGAGCGCGCCCCATAGCGCCGCGCCCGACCACACCGCCAACCGGATTGAGCGGGAGACCGGCGCGAGACCGGCGAGAACGCCCAGCACCGTCGCGTAAAGCGACGCCAGTGCAATCGATCCGATGATGTCGATCATTCGAAGTTCCTTTCAGGTGTGTATGCACATATCGGATCAAGGCAAGCCTCGTGGCGCGGAGGTTCTGTTCGTCACTGCCGCGTTTTGGTCACGATGCGGGCCATTATGCGGGCCGTCCGCCGAACCTCTCGCCGACGAAATCCTGTGCCGCCTTCCAGGCGGGATAGGCCGATACGAGCTTTCTCTTGCCGGATTCGGTCAGCCTGAGCGGGCGCACGCGAGCGTCGTCGGAGGCGTCGCTTTTCACCCAGCCCCGCCGCTCGAGGATGGTTGTGCTGCGCGTGAGCGTCGTGCGTTCGACGCCGAGGGCATCGGCGACGCGATTGACCGACGCCCCGCCGCCCAGGGCAAGCAGTGCCAGCACCGAAAACTGCGTGGTGCGCAGGCCGTGGGGCCTCAGCCGTTCATCGAAAAGGCGCGTGATTTCGCGCGCGTTTCGCCGCGCGGCGAGGCAATGACAATCGGCACAGAGTTGGAGGTTGATCGTGGCGGCCATTCGACATGTGTATATGCACCCATAGCATTTGTCAAGCCTGCTGCGGATGGCGCAGCGCAGCGACCGGGCCATCCCGGTGCTTGCTGATGGCGACGCCACCCATCGCCGCAAAAGCGGCGCGTATTTTCGCGGTTTCCGCGACGAATCCGGTCTTATCTGCCGCTGTCGCGGCTTGGGAAAGGATTAGGCAGGGATTTTCGCCTAGCCTTCCGGCTCATCAGTCGATGCAGGAGGGGTCATGGACGGGAGCGAAGTCGCCAAGCCGCCGCGGATGCCAGCAAAGCGCGCGCCGGGGCAGATCGGCGTGGTCACGTCGGTGTCCGGTTTCAAGCTGTCGTGCCTGGTATTCGGCCCCTCGACGCCGGACGGTGCCGACGCCGCCTACGCGACGGCGCAGATCGGCGCGCTGGTCAAGGTACCGACCCTGAGCTCGACCGCGTTCGGCTTCATCGCCAGCCTCAATTTCGAATATGCCGGGACGGATGTGCAGATCGCCGTCGCCGAAATCGACCTGCTCGGCGAGCTCACCGGGCGGGCGGGCGACGCGGCGGCGCGGTTCACCCGCGGCATCTCGATCTATCCCGTGCTGGGCGCGCCGGTGTTCACCGCGACCGCCGAGGACATCAAGCTCATCTATGCCAAGCCCAACAGCTGGACGCTGCAGATCGGCTCGCTGCATCAGGACGCCGACACGCCCGCCTATCTGATGTCGCAGGAATTCCTTGCCAAGCATTCGGCGATCGTCGGCACCACCGGCTCCGGCAAGTCCTGCGCCCTGACGCTCATCCTGCGCACGCTGCTCACCGCGCATCCCAACGGCCATGTGGTGATGCTCGACCCGCATGGCGAATACGCCACCGCTTTCGACGACATCGCCGAGTTAATCACGCCGGACACGCTGCAACTGCCCTATTGGCTGCTGAGCTTCGAGGAGATCGTCGAGGTGCTGTGCAGCAGCGACCCGGTCGCGCGCAGCCGCGAGGCGCCGATCCTCAAGGAAGTCATCGTGGCGGCGAAGCAGGATTTCCTCGGCGCCGGCGCGAACGTCGCGGCGCTAACCGTCGACACGCCGACGCCCTATCGACTGACCAGCGTGCTGCAACGCATCTCGGACGCCATGGGCAAGCTCGATCGGCCCGACAGCTCGCTGCCCTATCTGCGGCTCATGACGACGATGGAGAACCTGCGCAAGGACCCCCGCTACGACTTCATGTTCGAGGGCCTAACCGTGCGCGACAACATGACCGAAATCATCTCGCTGTTGTTGCGCATCCCGGTCAGCGGCAAGCCGATCACCATCCTCGACATCTCTGCCGTGCCCTCGGAGATCGTCAACGTTGTCGTCTCCGTGCTGGCGCGGTTGATCTTCGACTTCGCGCTGCACAGCGACCGCGAGGAGGCGATCCCGATCCTCCTCGTCTGCGACGAGGCGCATCGCTATATCCCGCGCGACGAGAGCCAGTCCTTCGAGCCGACGCGGCGCTCGATCTCGCGCATCGCCAAGGAAGGCCGCAAATACGGCGTCTCGCTGTGCCTGGTGACCCAGCGTCCGGCCGAGCTCTCAGAGGCCATCCTGTCGCAA
>DASWFH010000358.1:0-11737 GCA_036394355.1 Allostellaceae bacterium
GCAGCTCGATGACCCCGCCCGCGGCTTCTCCTTCCGCGCTGACGGTCCGCTCGACATGCGCATGGGCCGCGACGGCACCAGCGCCGCCGATCTCGTCAACACGCTGCCGGAAACCGCGCTCGCCAATCTCATCTATATTTATGGCGAGGAGCGCTTCGCCCGCCGCGTCGCCCGCGCCATCGTCGCCGCGCGCCAGACTGCGCCGCTCACGCGCACCAACGAGCTGGCGCAGCTCGTCCGCGCCGTCGTGCCGACCAGCGGCGGCATCGATCCCGCCACTCGCACCTTCCAGGCCTTGCGCATGGAAGTAAATGACGAGCTGGACGAGCTTGAGCGCGCGCTCGCCGCCGCCGAGCGCCTGCTGGCGCCCGCCGGCCGCCTCGCCATCGTCTCCTTCCATTCGCTCGAGGACCGCAAGGTCAAGGATTTCCTGCGCCAGCGCAGCGAAGCGCCCCCGCAGGGCTCGCGTCATCGACCCGCCGCACCAGCGCGGGCGCCTAGCTTCCGCCTGCTGACGCGCAAGCCGGTGACGCCCGGCGCCGCCGAGCTCGCGCGCAATCCGCGCGCGCGCTCCGCCCGGCTGCGCGCGGCCGAGCGCACGGCGGCGGCGGCGTGGGAGCAAGCGGCATGATCCGCCTCGGCACCGCCCTCTGGCTGCTGCTGGTTGCCGCCAGCGGCTACGCCATGTTCCAGGTCAAATACGAGGTGGTGAAGCTCGAGGACGAGCTCACGCGGATCAACCGCCAGATCGTGGCGAGCCGCGAATCGACCCGCGTGCTCGGCGCCGAGTGGAGCTTCCTCAACCAGCCCGACCGTCTCGACCGGCTGGCCAAGCGCTATCTCAGCCTCGGGCCGATCGCCACCGCGCAACTCGGCACCATCGATACTTTGCCGCGGCGTTCCCCAGTACCTCCCGCTGCGGTCGCGGTCGCGGCGCCGCTGCCGGCAACCTCCCGGCCGGCAGCGGCGTCGTGGCTTGCCAGTGTCCCGTCCGAGGTTCCGCAATGAAGCCGCTCCCGCTCAGCGACAATCCCTGCCGCCCGCGCCATTTCAAGCCGGCCCCCTGCGCGCCCGTAAGCACCGAAGGAGCGGCGCAACAGTCGCTTGAGACGAGCCACACCCGCCTTATCATCACCGGCGCGCTGTTCTGTCTCGCCTTCCTGGTGATCGGCGCCCGCCTCGTCGAGGTCGCTGGGCTGAAGAGCGGCGGGCCGCGCCTCGCGCGCAGCCATGTCGCCGAGCGCGTCGAGACCAGCCGCGCCGACATCGTCGACCGTAACGGCGTGCTGCTCGCGACCACGCTGGTCGCGCCCTCGCTCTTCGCCAATCCCAAGCAGCTCCAGGACCCGCATGGTGTCGCCAGGAAGCTCGTCGGCGTGCTGCCGGATCTCGACGAAAGCGAGGTCTATACCAAGCTGGCCGGCGACAAGAGCTTCGTGTGGATCAAGCGGCAGCTGACGCCGCGCCAGGAGCTCGCCGTTAACAGGCTCGGCATCCCCGGCCTTCAGTTCCAGGACGAGGAGCGCCGCATCTATCCCAAGGGAAACCTCGCCGCCCACGTGGTCGGCTACAGCGGCATCGACAACAAGGGCCTGGCCGGCCTGGAGCGCGGCCTCGACGAGGTCCTGCGCGACCACCAGGGGCCGGTGGCGCTGTCGATCGATGTGCGGCTGCAATACATCCTGCGCGACGAGATCGCCCGGCAAATGGCCGATTTCAGCGCCGTCGGCGGCATGGGCCTGATCATGGACGTGAACACCGGCGAGGTCTTGGCCCTGGTGTCGCTGCCCGATTTCGATCCCAACAAGCCGGGTACGGCGACGCCGGAGACGGTGTTCAACCGGGCAACGCTCGGCATCTATGAGATGGGCTCGACCTTCAAGATCTTTAACACGGCGATGGCGCTCGAGACGCACACGGCGACGCTCGCCAGCAGCTACGACGCGACGCAGCCGCTGCGCATCGGCCGCTTCACCATCCACGACGATCACCCGCAGCGCCGCTGGCTCACCGTGCCGGAGATCTTCCAGTATTCCTCGAATATCGGCTCGGCGCGAATGGCGGTCGAGGCCGGCGCCGAGCAGCAGAAGCAGTTCCTGGCGCGCCTCGGCCTGCTCAAGGCGCCCGCCTTCGAGCTGCCGGAGATCGGCGCGCCCCTGGTGCCCTCGCCCTGGCACGACGTCAACACCATGACCGTCGCCTATGGCCACGGCATTTCCGTGAGCCCGCTGCAGATGGCGACGGCGGTGAGCGCCGTGGTCAATGGCGGCGTGCTGCACCGCGCCACGCTGATCAAGCATCCCGTGGGCTACGCGCCCCTGGGCCAGCAGGTGCTCTCGGCCAAGACCTCGGAGGACATGCGCCGCCTGCTGCGCCTCGTCGTCGAGCAGGGCACCGGGAAGCTCGCCAATGCCCCCGGCTACCTCGTCGGCGGCAAGACCGGCACGGCCGAGAAGGTCGCCGGCGCGCGCTACGACCGCAAGCAGCTGCTCTCCTCCTTCGTCGGCGCCTTCCCCATCACCGAGCCGCGCTATCTCGTGCTGATCAGCATCGACGAGCCGCACGGCAACCAGCCGTCCGCTGGCTTCGCCACCGGCGGCTGGGCGGCCGCGCCGGGCGTGAGCCGGGTCGTGCAGCGCATGGCGCCGCTTATGGGAATTCAACCGTTGGACGAAGAATCGCCCGAAATTCGCCGTTCTTTGATGGTGGATTCGCTGACCCCTCAGGGGCGGAAAATTGCGGCTAACTGACCTCATGGACGGCACTCAAGGCCCGCTCACCCTCACGCCGCCTGGCGATCCCGACATCCGCGGCTTGACCGCCGATTCGCGCGACGTCAGGCCCGGCTTCCTGTTCGCGGCGCTGGCCGGCAGCCGCGTCGACGGCCGCGGCTTCGTCGACGACGCGGTGGCGCGCGGCGCCGTCGCCGTGCTCACTGACGACCCCACGCGCGTCGCCGCGCTGACGCAGCGCTCGCCGCCAGTGCGCGTCATCTTCGATGCCAACCCTCGACGCCGTCTCGCGCGCATGGCATCGCGCTTCTACGCGCCGCAGCCGGAGGTGCTGGTCGCCGTCACCGGCACCAACGGCAAGACCTCGGTCACGGTCTTCACGCGCCAGATCTGGCAGCGTCTCGGCCGACGCGCCGTGAGCCTCGGTACCATCGGCATCGTCGGCCCCGATTTCGAGCATCCGGGCGCGCTCACCACGCCCGACCCGGTCGCGCTGCACCGCGAGCTGCAGATGCTCGCGCGGGGCGGCATCGACCATGTCGCGCTCGAGGCGTCGAGCCACGGCCTCGACCAGTTCCGCCTCGACGGCCTCGAGCTCAGCGCGGCGGCCTTCACCAATCTGACGCGCGACCATCTCGACTACCACAAGAGCATGGACGCCTATTTCGACGCCAAGGCGCGGCTCTTCACCGAGCTGCTGCCACCCGACGCCAGCGCCGTGCTCAACATCGACGTCGCCGAGGGCCGGCGCCTCGCCACGCTCTGCCGTCAGCGCGGACAGAGCGTCATCGGGTTCGGCACGGCGGTGGACGCGGATCTGCGGCTCGAGGCCGCGCGGCCTATGGACGCGGGCCAGGAGCTGCGTCTTCGGGTATTTGGTCAGACGCGTGACTTCATCCTTCCCCTCGTCGGCGCGTTCCAAGCGAGCAACGCGCTCGCGGCCCTCGGCCTCGCCATCGCCACCGGCGCGCCGGTCGAACAGGCGCTCGACGCGCTGCCGACGCTCGCCGGCGTGCCCGGCCGTCTGCAGCATGTCGCCACGCATCCCAACGGCGCGCCAGTGATCGTCGACTACGCGCATACGCCCGATGCGCTCGAGACCGTGCTTACCGCGCTGCGCGCGCATTGCCGCGGCCGGCTCGTCGTCGTCTTCGGCTGCGGCGGCGACCGCGACGCCGGCAAGCGGCCGCAGATGGGCGCCATCGCCGAGCGCCTGGCCGATCGCGTCATCATCACCGACGACAACCCGCGCAGCGAGGATCCGGCGGCGATCCGCCGCGCCATTCGCGCCGCCGCGCCCGAGGCCGAGGAAGTCGGCGACCGCGCCGCCGCCATCCGCCGTGGCCTGGCGCTGCTGGCGCCGCGCGACGTGCTGCTGCTCGCCGGCAAGGGACACGAGCGCGGCCAGATCGTCGCCGGCGTGACGCATCCCTTCGACGATGCCGTGGTCGCGCGCACCGCCGTCGCCGAGCTGGGCGGGCGACACGTATGACGGCCCTATGGACCGCGGCAGAAGCCGCCGCCGCCACCGGCGGGCGCAGCACGCGCGAGTGGCGCGCGCGCGGCGTCTCGATCGACAGCCGCACGGTGGCACCGGGCGATCTCTTCGTCGCCCTCGCCGGCCCCAAATTCGATGGCCATGATTTCGTCGCCGCCGCGCTCGAGCGGGGCGCCGCCGCGGCGCTGGTCGCTCGCGCGCCTGCGGACGTCGCCGCCGACGCCCCTCTCCTGCTCGTCGCCGACACGATGGCCGCGCTCGAGGATCTCGGCCGCGCCTCGCGCCGGCGCAGCGCCGCCGCCATCGTCGGCATCACCGGCAGCGTCGGCAAGACCGGCACCAAGGAGGCGCTGAAGCGCGCCTTCGAGCGCCAGGGCGCGAGCTTCGCCTCGGCGGGCAGCCTCAACAATCAGTGGGGTGTGCCGCTGTCGCTGGCGCGCATGCCGCGCGAGACGGCTTACGGCGTGTTCGAGATGGGCATGAACCATCCCGGCGAGATCGACGCGCTGAGCCGGCTGGTGCGCCCCCATGTCGCTGTCATCACGACGATCGAGCCGGCGCATCTCGGATTCTTTCCCTCGGTCGAGGCCATCGCCGACGCCAAGGCCGAGATCTTCGCCGGCATGGAGCCGGCGGGCGCCGCCGTGCTGAACCGCGACAACACGCATTTCGCGCGCCTCGCCGCCGCCGCGAAGGCGCGCGGCCTCACCCGCATCATCGGCTTCGGCAGCCAGGCCGATGCCGCCGTCAAGCTCATCGACAGCCACCTCTACGCGACCGCGAGCGCGGTGACCGCGTCGGTGATGGGCGAGATCGTCGATTACTGCATCGCTATTCCCGGCCGGCACTGGGTGATGAACAGCCTCGCCGTGCTCGGCGCGGTCAAGGCCGCCGGCGGCGACGTGGGCGCGGCGGCGGCGGCCATGTCCTCGCTGGCACCGCTCGACGGCCGCGGCCGCCGCCACAAGATCGAGGTCGCCGGCGGCGCGGCCGAGCTCATCGACGAGAGCTACAATGCGAGCCCGGCCTCGATGCGCGCAACCTTCGCCGTGCTCGGCGCCACAGAACCGAAGCGCGGCGGGCGGCGCATCGCCGTGCTCGGCGACATGCTCGAGCTCGGCGACGAGGCGTCACGGCTCCATACCGAGCTGGCGCAACCGCTCGCCGAGGCCGGCGTCGCGCTCGTCTTCACCGTCGGCGCCAACATGCGCGCACTCTATGACGCGCTGCCTAAGAAGATGCGCGGCGGCCATGCCGGGACTTCTGCCGAGATGGCGGAAAAGGTTGCTCGGCTGGCGCGGCCCGGCGATGTCATCGCCGTCAAAGGCTCGTTCGGCAGCCGTATGGCGGAAGTCGTGAAGCGTCTCCTCGCCGTCCAGCCGGCGGTTGACGCCCTCAAGGGTTAGGTCGGCATGCTGTTCCATCTCCTCTTCCCCCTGGCCGACCAATTTGGCCCGCTCAATCTCTTCCGCTATCTCACCTTCCGCTCCGGCGGCGCCATGGTGACGGCGCTGCTGATCAGTTTCCTGTTCGGGCCGCGCGTCATCGCTTGGCTCAAGTCGAAGCAGCTCGAAGGGCAACCGATCCGCCTCGATGGGCCCGAGGGCCATCTGGTGCGCAAGAAGGGCACGCCCACCATGGGCGGCGTTCTCATCCTGCTCGCGCTCATCGTCTCGACGGTGCTGTGGGCCGACCTCGGCGACGGCTACGTCTGGGTGACGCTGTTCGTCACCGCCGGCTTCGGCGGGATCGGCTTCTTCGACGACTACAAGAAGCTGACGCGCCGTTCCTCGTCCGGCCTATCGAGCCGCAGCAAGCTCGTAGCGCAAGCGGCGATCAGCGCCATCGCCGCGGTCGCCATCATCTATCTGACGCGCGATCCGGCGATCAGGACGGCGCTCGCCGTGCCCTTCTTCAAGAATGTCCTGGTCGAGCTCAGCTGGTTCTTCGTGGCGGTGGCGGTCTTCGTCATCACCGGCGCTTCCAACGCCGTCAACCTCACCGACGGGCTCGACGGCCTCGCCATCGTGCCGACCATGATCGCCGCCGGCTCCTTTGCGCTCATCGCCTACCTCTCGGGCAATGCCAACTTCGCCAACTACCTGCAGATCCATTACGTCCCCGGCGCCGGCGAGCTCTCGGTGTTCTGCGCCGCGCTGATCGGCTCGGGACTGGGCTTTCTCTGGTACAACGCGCCGCCCGCCATGGTCTTCATGGGCGACACCGGCTCGCTCTCCCTCGGCGGCGCCATCGGCGTCATCAGCGTCATCACCAAGCACGAGCTGGTGCTGGCGATCATCGGCGGGCTCTTCGTGCTGGAGACGGTGTCGGTCATCGTCCAGGTGGCGAGCTTCAAGCTCACCGGCAAGCGCGTCTTCCGCATGGCGCCGCTGCACCATCATTTCGAGAAGAAAGGCTGGCAGGAGCCGACCATCGTCATCCGCTTCTGGATCATCGCCTCGATCCTGGCGATCGCCGGGCTCTCCACCCTGAAGCTGCGGTAGGGGCATGATCGACGTGGCGACGTTCCGGGGCGAGAAGGTGGCCGTCATGGGCCTCGCCCGCTCCGGCCTCGTCGCGGCGCAGGCGCTGCAGCGCGGCGGCGCCCGCGTCATGGCCTGGGACGACGCGGCCGCCAAGCGCGGCGCCGCGGCGGCGGCAGGCGTGCCCATCGTCGATCTCGCCGCCGGCGACCTCGCCGGCGTTGCCGCGCTCGTCCTCTCGCCCGGCATCCCGCACACCTATCCGAAGCCCAATCCCGTCGCCGCGCGCGCCCGCGCCGCCGGCGCCAAGATCATCGGCGACATCGAGCTGCTCGCGCAGAGCTGCCCCAACGCGCGCTATGTCGGCGTCACCGGCACCAACGGCAAATCGACGACGACTTCGCTGATCGGCCATATCGTCACCGAGGCCGGGCGCAAGGTGGCGGTCGGTGGCAATCTCGGCACGCCGGCGTTGTCGCTCGCGCCCCTCGCCGCCGACGGCATCTATGTGCTGGAGATGAGCTCCTATCAGCTCGAGCTGACGGAGAGCCTGACCTTCGACGTCGCCGTCTTGCTCAACATCACGCCGGACCATCTCGAGCGCCACGGCGGCATGGACGGCTACATCGCCGCCAAGCGCCGCATCTTCGCGCGTCAGAAGACGCCGCAGACGGCGGTCATCGGCATCGACGACGATCTCAGCCGCAGCATCGCCGACGCGCTCGCCGGTGCCGGCGCGCAGCTGATAGTGCCGATCTCGGCCGAGACTCGCGCGCGCGGCGGCGTCTATGTCGAAGAAGGCTGGCTCATCGACGACACGGCGGGCGCCGCCCGGCGGGTGCTCGAGCTGCGCCGGGCTGCGCGGCTCCCCGGCCGGCACAACTGGCAGAACGCCGCCGCGGCCTACGCCGCGACGCGCGCGCTCGGCATCGACGCATCCGCCGTCATCACCAGCTTCGCCGGCCTCGCCCACCGCCAGGAGCTCGTCGCCACCATCGACGGCGTCGCCTATATCAACGATTCGAAGGCGACCAACGCCGACGCCACCGCCAAGGCGCTCGCCTGCTACGACGCGATCTACTGGATCGCCGGCGGGCTCGCCAAGGAAGGCGGCATCGTCTCGTTGGCGCCGTTCTTCCCGCGCATCCGCCACGCCTTCCTCATCGGCAACGCGACTGAGGAATTCGCGGCGACGCTGGAGGGCCGTGTGCCATTCACCCGCTGTGGCGAGCTCGGCCGCGCCGTCGCCGCCGCGCGCGACGCGGCGCTCGCCCAGCGCAAGCCGGGTGCGGTGGTCCTGCTGTCGCCGGCCTGCGCCTCCTTCGACCAGTTCGCCAATTTCGAGGAGCGCGGCGAAGTCTTCCGCCGCCTCGTCGAGGCGCTGCCGGGAGCGCGGGCATGAGCTTCGCCCGCACCGACCAGAGCGCCGTCGCCCAATGGTGGTGGACCGTCGACCGCTGGACGCTGGCGGCGCTCGCCATGCTCATCGGCTTCGGCGCGCTGCTGGTCATGGCGGCGAGCCCGATGGTGGCGGCGCGCATCCACGCCGGCGGCCCCGGCCATGTCGACACGCTGTTCTTCGCCAAGCGCTATTTCGCCGTGCTGCCGGCGGCGATCGCCGCCATGTTCGTGGTGTCGTTGCAGAGCCCGCGCACGGTGCGGCGCATCGCCCTCGCCGGCTTCGTCGTGTCGCTGGCCCTCCTCGCCTACACGCTCGCCGGCGGCGTCGAGATCAAGGGCGCACGGCGTTGGATCGCCCTCCTCGGCCTATCGCTGCAGCCGTCGGAATTCGTCAAGCCGACCTTCGCCGTGGTCTGCGCGTGGCTCCTCGCGCAGTACCGGCTGCGCGAGCGCTTTCCCGGGCAGTGGATCGCCATTGCGCTCTACGCGCTGGTGGTCGGGCTCCTCATCAAGCAGCCCGACCTTGGCATGGCCGCGGTGGTGTCCGCGGTGTGGTTGACGCAGTTCTTCCTCGCGGGCTTGCGCCTCGTCTGGGTGGCGCTCGGCATGGCGACCGGCATCGCCGGGCTGGCCAGCGCCTATTTCGCCCTGCCGCATGTGGCGAGCCGGATCGACCGCTTCCTCGATCCCGCCAGCGGCGACAGCTACCAGGTCGACCGCTCGATGGATGCCTTCATGAACGGCGGCTGGTGGGGGCGCGGGCCGGGCGAAGGTACGGTGAAGGAATATCTGCCCGACGCGCATGCCGATTTCGTCTTCGCCGTGGCCGGCGAGGAGCTCGGGCTCATCACCTGCCTCGTCATCGTCGCCCTTTTCGCCTTCATCGTGCTGCGCGGCTTCTCGCGGCTGCTGCAGGAGAGCAACCTCTTCGTCGTGCTCGCCGCCACCGGGCTCTTCGTGCAGTTCGGCCTGCAGGCCGTCGTCAACATGGCATCCAGCCTGCAGCTCATGCCGACCAAGGGCATGACCTTGCCCTTCCTCTCCTATGGCGGCTCGTCGCTGCTGGCGCTGGGGCTCGGCATGGGCATGGCGCTGGCGCTGACGCGGCGCCGCTATGGCGGGATCGAGACATGAGCGGCGATGCGCTCATCGTGCTGGCGGCCGGCGGCACCGGTGGGCACATGTTCCCGGCGGAAGCGCTCGCGCGCGAGCTGTTGACGCGCGGCTGCCGCGTCGCGCTCGTCACCGACCGGCGCGGCCAGGCCTGGGGCGACCGGGTCCCCGGTGTCGGCCTGCATCGCATCCGCGCCGGCCGCTTCGGCGCGGGCGTCATGGGCAAGGTAATCGCCTTCGCCGAGCTGACGCTCGGCACCATCGAGGCGGGCCGCCTGCTGCGCAGGCTGGCGCCGGCCGCCGCGGTCGGCTTCGGCGGCTACCCCTCGGTGCCGACCATGCTGGCGGCGGCGCGGCGCGACATGCCGACGCTGCTGCACGAGCAGAATGCGATCCTCGGCCGCGCCAACCGGCTGCTCGCGCCGCGCGTCCGGCGCATCGCCACCTCCTTCGCCGAAGTGAGCGCCGTGCGTCCCACCGACCGCGCCCGCCTGGTCGAGACCGGCAATCCCGTGCGCCCGGCCATTACCGCGTTGCGCGGGACGCCCTACCCCGCGCTCGCCGGCGACGCGCCGTTCCACGTGCTCGTCCTGGGCGGCAGCCAGGGTGCCCGGGTGCTGAGCGAAGTGATCCCCGCCGCCTGCGCTCGCCTGCCCGAGCCGCTGCGCCGGCGGTTGCGCCTGGCGCAGCAGGCCCGGCCCGAGGATGTCGAGGCGGCGCGGCGCGCCCATGCCGCGAGCGGCGTCGCCGCCGAGCTCGCGGCCTTCTTCGACGACGTGCCGGCGCGGCTTGCGCGCGCGCAGCTGGTGATCTCGCGCTCCGGCGCCTCGACCGTGGCGGAGCTCGCCATGATCGGCCGGCCGGCGATCCTGGTGCCCTACCTTTACGCGGCCGACGACCATCAGACTGCGAACGCGCGCGCGCTCGAGCAGGCCGGCGGCGCCTGGGTCATGCCGCATGCCGCCTTCACGCCGGACGCGCTGGCCGCGCGGCTCGCCCAGCTCATGGTCGCGCCGGAGACGCTCGCTCGCGCCGCTGCCGCCGCGCATGCGCTCGGCCGGCCCTATGCGGCGCGCGCGCTCGCCGATCTCGTCATCGCCACGATCGAGGGGCGTAACGGCGATGCGGCGCCGCTCGCCCGGGAGAACGCCGCATGAGAGCCATACCCCTCGACATCGGCGTGCTCCATTTCGTCGGCATCGGCGGCATCGGCATGAGCGGCATCGCCGAGATCCTGCACAATCTAGGCTATCAGGTGCAGGGCAGCGACGTCGCCGACAGCGCCAACGTGCAGCGGCTGCGCGCGCTCGGCATCCGGGTACAGATCGGCCATCGCGCCGAGAATCTCGGCGACGCCAAGGTGGTGGTCGTCTCCTCCGCGGTGAAGAAGGACAACCCCGAGGTGGCGGCGGCGCGCGCGCACCTCCTGCCGGTGGTGCGCCGCGCCGAGATGTTGGGCGAGCTGATGCGCCTCAAATGGGCGATCGCCGTCGCCGGCACGCACGGCAAGACGACGACGACCTCGATGGTCGGCGCGCTGCTCGATGCGGCGCAGCTCGACCCCACCGTGATCAACGGCGGCATCATCAACGCCTACGGCACCAACGCGCGACTCGGCGCGGGAGATTGGATGGTGGTCGAGGCCGATGAGAGCGACGGCACCTTCGTGAAGCTGCCGGCGACCATCGCCATCGTTACGAACATCGATCCCGAACATCTTGATTTCTATGGCACGTTCGATGCCGTGCAGCAGGCCTTCGAAACCTTCGTCGGCAACATTCCCTTTTATGGCTGCGCCGCTTTGTGTATCGATCATCCTGTCGTTCAGGGACTGATTCCAAAACTGTCGGAGCGGCGCATCGTCACCTACGGCATGAGTCCGCAGGCGGATATCCGTGCGGTCAACATCGACATCGGCCCGAGCGGCGCGCGTTACGACGTCGTCGTCGCCGACCGGCTGCACGACACGAGCCGCACCATCGCCGGCATCACGCTGCCGATGTACGGCCAGCACAATGTGCAGAACTCGCTCGCCGCCATCGCCGTCGCCGAGGAGATGGGCTTGGGCGACGACGTGGTGCGTACTGCCTTCGCCGGCTTCAAGGGCGTCAAGCGGCGCTTCACTAAGACCGGCGAATCGAACGGCGTCACGGTGATCGACGATTACGGCCACCATCCCGTCGAGATCGCCGCCGTGCTGCGCGCCGCGCGCGGCGCGACATCCGGCAGCATCATCGCCGTGGTGCAGCCGCACCGTTATACGCGCCTCCACGATCTCTTCGCCGAGTTCTGCACCTGCTTCAACGACGCCGACGCGGTGCTGGTGGCCGATGTCTACGCCGCCGGCGAGCAGCCGATCGAAGGCGTCAACCGCGACGCGCTCGTCGCCGGCTTGCTCGCTCGCGGCCACCGCAACGCGCAGGCGCTGCCCGCGCCCGGCCAGCTCGCGGCGATGGTGCGCGACCTGGCGAAGCCCGGCGATTTCGTCGTCTGCCTCGGCGCCGGCTCGA
>DASWFH010000359.1:0-2212 GCA_036394355.1 Allostellaceae bacterium
GCAGCACGGCGCGCTGGTCGCGCACGCGCAGCCGCTCAAGTTCCGCCTCGAGCACTATGCGCTCTACCTGCGCTACCAGTCGAAGCGCCATTCCGGCGGCGGCATGGACAACGACAGCCGCGACCAGTACTCGCACTTCCTGCTGCAGAGCCGCGTCGACACGCGCCTGATCGAATTCCGCGATGCCGGCCAGCTGGTGATGGTGTCGATCGTCGACTTCCTGCCCGACGGCCTGTCGTCGGTCTACACCTTCTACGAGCCCGACCGCCGCGGCGCGAGCTTCGGCACCTACAACGTGCTCTGGCAGATCGACCAGTGCCAGCGCCTTAGCCTGCCCTACCTCTATCTCGGCTACTGGATCCGCGAGAGCCCGAAGATGGCCTACAAGTCCAAGTTCGAGCCGATCGAAGGCTTCATGGGCGGCACCTGGCGGCGCCTCGGGCGCCGCGAAGCAGCTTGAGCCTTTACCGGCTTGCGCGCCCTCTCCTTTTTGCCCTAGACGAAGAAAACGCCCACCAGCTCGCGCTGCGCACCGCGGGCATCGCCGGGCTGCTTTCCGCACCTGTGCCGCGCAGCCCGGTGCACGCGATGGGCATAGAGTTTCCGAACCCGGTCGGCGCAGCCGCCGGCCTCGACAAGGACGCCGAGCATGTCGCCGGGCTCGTCGCGCTCGGCTTCGGCTTCATCGAGCTCGGCGGGGTCACGCCGCGCCCGCAGCCCGGAAACCCGCGACCGCGCCTCTTCCGCATCCCACAGGCGCAGGCGATCATCAATCGCTTCGGCCTCAACAGCATCGGCGTCGACGCCTTCGCCGAGAACCTGCGGCGCGCCCGCGCCAACGCGGTGATCGGCGTGAACGTCGGCAAGAACAAGGACACGCCGAACGAGCGTGCCGTGGATGATTACCTGCGCTGCCTCGAGGTGCTCTATCCCCATGTGCACTACCTGACGATCAACGTCTCCTCGCCCAACACCAAGGGGTTGCGCGACCTGCAGTCGGCGCAGGTGCTCGGCGTCCTCCTGCGCAGCCTGCGGCAAAGGCGCGACGCGCTGCGCGAGCGCTATGGCCGCGACGTCGCGCTGGTGCTGAAGATCTCGCCCGACATCGACGATGCGGCGATCACCGACATCGCCGACGTCGCGCGCCGCGAGCGGCTGGACGGGCTGATCGCCACTAACACCACCGTCTCGCGCGAAGGCGTGTCCGGGCTGCCGCATGGCGCCGAGGATGGCGGTCTCTCGGGCGCGCCGCTGCGCGAGAGCGCGACCCGCGTGCTGCGCGGCTTCGCCGCCGCGCTGAAAGGCGAGCTCACGCTCATCGGCTGCGGCGGCATCATGAGCGGCGCCGACGCGCGCGAGAAATTCGCCGCCGGCGCGGCGCTCGTGCAGCTCTACTCCGGGCTGGTCTTCCGGGGCCCCGAGCTCATCTCCGAATGCGTATCGGCGTTCCGCGGGAAATAAAGGACGGCGAGTCCCGCGTCGCGCTCACTCCCGCGGCGGTCGCCTCTCTAACCAACGTAGTAATGGAACCCGGGGCGGGCGCCGGCGTGGGCTTTGCCGACGCCGACTATATCGCCGCGGGCGCCAAGCTCGGCGATGCGTGGGACTGCGACCTGGTAGTGAAGGTGAAGGAGCTGCAGCCGCCCGAATATCGAAAACCGCGTCGCGCTCAGACGATCTTCGGCTTCCAGCATTTCGCGCCCGAGCCGCCATTGCTGGACGCTGCGCTCGCGAGCGGTGCGACCTTCATCGCCTTTGAAACCGTCGGCCAGGAGTCGGGCCTGCCGATCCTCTCGCCGATGTCGGCGATCGCCGGGCGACTTGCGGTGCAGGTCGGCGCGTGGTGCCTGCAGAAGCAGAATGGCGGCAGCGGCGTGCTGCTCCCGGGGCTCGACGGAGTACCGCCCGGCAAGGTGGTCATCCTCGGCGCCGGTAGCGTGGGCGCCAATGCCCTCGCCATTGCCTATGGCATCGGCGCCTGGGCGACGGTCTTCGCCAAATCCGAGCGCCGCTTCGCGGCCCTCAAGGACAGGTACCCCGACGTGGCCTACCGGGTGGGGTTCGACCCTCGAGCGATCACCGACGCCGATCTCGTCATCGGCGGCGTGCTCACGCCGGGCGAGCTTTCACCCAAGCTCATCACCCGCAAGATGCTGGCGGCCATGCGCCCAGGCTCGGCCCTGGTCGATGTCGGCATAGACCAGGGCGGCAT
>DASWFH010000360.1:0-6645 GCA_036394355.1 Allostellaceae bacterium
CGGAGCATGCGCTAGCGCGACAGCATCTGATCGAGCCAGCGCAGAAACCTGCTGCCCGCATCCGGCTCGGGCGTGGCCGATTGGCCGGCTACGGTGTCCGAGGCCGCGGCGCGGCGCGCTTGCGGCGGCAGGTATTTGTTCACGGGCCGGCAGCCGGACTCCGGCATCAAATCGTAGCCGCCGCGCTCCGCCACCATTGCCGAGACGTCGGAAGCGGGATCGGCGAGGTCGCCGAAATGCCGCGCCGACACCGGACAACAGGAGACGCAGGCCGGCACGCGATCGGCGAGATCGAGGGTCTCGTTGTAGATGCGGTCGACGCACAGCGTGCATTTGCGCATGACGCCGGCATCGTCATCGTATTCGCGCGCGCCGTAAGGGCAGGCCCAGGAGCACAGCTTGCAGCCGATGCAGAGATCCTCGTCGACCAGCACGATGCCGTCAGCTTCGCGCTTGAAGCTGGCGCCGGTCGGGCACACGGTGACGCACGGCGCGTCGTCGCAGTGCAGGCAGGATTTGGGGAAATAGACGGTGCGCCCGTCCTCGCCTTCGCCCAGCTCGAACGCATGGATGCGGTTGAACCAGACGCCGTCCGGCTCGGCGCCGTAGGGTGCCAGATCGGTGAGCGGCCCGGCGTCGCCGCCGGTGTTCCACTCCTTGCAGGCGACGGCGCAGGCGTGGCAGCCGACGCAGATGTCGAGATCGATGACCAGGCCGAGCTTCTTCGGCGATGCTTGCGCCGGAAGGCTCGTCATGGCGCGCGTTCTCCCGGCGCGAACGGCGCGCCGTAGCGCAGCCGGAGCGGAGCCGGCGGCAGGCTGCTCGGCATGCGCAGCGGCGCAAGCTGCGCCGTGTCGTCGATAGCGCCGGCCGATGCCGGCTCCAAGCGGATGCGCAGATCGTACCACGCCGCCTGGCCGGTCACCGGGTCGGCGTTCGCGTGGTGCTCGCGCTCGCCCGGCGGGAGCAGCTCCGAGATCACCGGGTTGAGCAGGAAAGCGCGCCTGGCCTCGGGCGCATCCGGCGCAATGTTCCAGGCGCCGGCGCGCTTGGCGATGGCGTTCCAGGTCCAGACCGTGTCGGGGTTGACGCCATCGACCAGGCGGATCTGGCATTTGACGCGATGATGAGCGCTCACCACCCACACCCAGTCGTCGTCGCCGAGGCCGAGCGAAGCGGCCTTGCGGCGATGCACATAGAGCCGGTTCTGGTTGTAGATCTGGCGCAGCCAGGCATTTTGCGAGCCCCAGGAATGATAGATCGGCATCGGCCGCTGCGTCACCGCGTGCAGGGGGAAGGCGTCGCGATCGATGGCCGCCTCCTCGAACGGCATGTACCAGATCGGCAGCGGATCGAAATATGTGGCGATGCGTGCGCGATGGTGATCGGGCGGCTGCACCGAACCATGACCTAGCGCAGCGAGGCGGAACTTCTGGAGCACTTCCGGATAAATCTGTAGCACGATGGGGCGCGCGCGCTCGAGAAAGCCCATATGGGTCGCGTTTTCGAGATAGGCACGGTTGGCGTATTTGAAATAGAGCTGGTCGGCCGGCAGGTGGTGCGTCCAGAAGCAGCCATTGGCGACGTAGCGCTCGAGCTGTAGCGGATTGGGCGCGCCGATGCCGACATGCTCGCCCGCGGCGCCGCGCCAGCCGGCGAGCAGGCCGATGCCGGGCTTGCGCTCGTGGCGGATGATGTAGTCGGCGTAGTCGCGATAGCGCGGCTTGCCGGCAGCGGTGACGAGGCCCGGCAATCCCAGGCGCGCGCCGAGGTCGATCAGCACGTCCTGAAACGGCCGCACGTCGCGATCGGGCTGCACCACCGGCTGGCGGATGGCGTCGCCCGGTCCTTCGGCGCTGCCGATCGGCCGGTCGAGCAGCGAGATGCAATCCCAGCGCTCGAGATAGGTCGTGTCGGGCAGCACCAGATCGGCGTAGGCGACCATCTCCGAGTAGAAAGCGTCGGAGTAGATGATGCGCGGAATCTTGTAGTCGCCGCTCGGCACCTTGTCGCTGAGCATGTGGGTCGTCTCGGCGGGGTTCATTGCCGAGTTCCAGCTCATATTCGCCATGTAGAGGAAGAGCGTGTCGATCGGGTAGGGATCGCCGGCCCAGGCGTTGCGGATCACCATGTGCATCAGGCCGTGCAGGCCGAGCGGCGCATCCCAGGAGAACGCCTTGTCGATGCGGCGCGGCGCGCCGTCGCGATCGACCAGCAGATCCTCGGGCGCCAGCGGGAACCCGAGCGGCGGCCCCGACATGGCGTGGCCGGGAGCGACCTGATGCGCGTGCCCGGCCGGCTTCATCGCCGGCGTGACCGGGCGTGGATAGGGCGACTTGTAGCGCCACGAGCCCGGCGTATCGATCGCGCCGAGCAGCATCTGCAGCACATGGATGGCGCGGCAGGTGTGAAAGCCATTCGAATGGGCGGAGATGCCGCGCATCGCGTGCATGCTGACGGGCCGGCCGATCATCTTCGCGTGCCGCCTGCCCGCGCTGTCCGTCCAGGGAATGTCGAGCGCGATCTCCTGCTCGAAGGCGGCCGCGGCCAGCTCGCGGGCGATGCGCCGGATGGTTTCCGCGGCGATGCCGCAGCGCGAGGCCACCGCGTCCGGGGCATATTGCGCATCGAGACAGCGCTCGGCGAGCAGGTGCAAGGCGGGAACCGCGCGCCGGCCATCCGGCAGCATCACCTCGCCGGCGAGGCGCGGCGCGATGTCCGGCGCCTGCGCGTCGACCGCCGCGTCGCGGCGCGTGTCCCAGGCGAGCGCGCGGCCCTCGGCATCGCGCGCAAAGAGCCCGTCATCGGCCTTGCCGGGGTTGCGGATGACGAGCCAGGACGCGTCGGTGTAGCGGGCGAGGAAGGCGAGATCGACCCGTTCGAGGCGCAGCAATTCGTGGATGAGCGCAAACACCAGCAGGCCGTCGGTGCCGGGGCGGATGCCCAGCCACTCGTCGGCAATGGCCGAATAGCCGGTGCGCACGGGGTTGATCGAGACGATCTTGACGCCGCGCCGGCGCAGCTTGCCGAGGCCGATCTTGATCGGGTTCGAATCATGGTCCTCGGCGACGCCGAACAGCAGGAAGTAGCGCGTATGGTCCCAGTCGGGCTCGCCGAATTCCCAGAACGAGCCGCCGACCGTGTAGAGCCCGGCGGCCGCCATATTGACGGAGCAGAAGCCGCCATGCGCCGCGTAATTGGGCGTGCCGAACTGGCTTGCCCACCAGCCGGTCAAAGCCTGCGACTGGTCGCGTCCGGTGAAGAAAGCGAGCTTGCGCGGGTCGCTGCGGCGGATGGCATCGAGCCACTCGGTGGCGGTGGCGAGCGCGTCGTCCCATTCGATCTCGCGGAACTCGCCGCTGCCGCGCGGGCCGACCCGGCGCAAGGGCTTGGTCAGCCGCGCCGGCGAATATTGCTGCATGATGCCGGCAGCGCCCTTGGCGCAGAGCACGCCGCGGTTCACGGGGTGGTCGCGGTTGCCCTCGATGTAGCGGATGCCGCCATCCTTGAGATGCACTTTGATGCCGCAACGGCAGGCGCACATGTAGCAGGTGGTGCAAGCGACCCGGTCCCCCGGGGGATGGGCTGCAGCCGCTTCCACCTTCGACATTCCTGGGCGTCCCTCAGTCGCACGGCCATTCGGCGGCAATTTTCGCTCCTTGGCGGAAACCTTAGGCGATGCGCATGGGCGGTGCCATGGAAAAGGCTGCCGCCGGTTTCCATATACCCCAGGTTGGTGCCGACCGAATCGATGGCGATCGGTGGTGCCACGGCGCGCCACGCAATGATCGATCCTTTCCGCGCCCGTCGATTGCGGTAACGATTGTGATACCATTGCACCCCAGCCTGAGCGTCATCGATTGGCAGGCATCTTTGGACGGCCGCTGCGGCCCTGCCGCAGGGCTGACGGTATTCGGCGTCAGCTCGTCCCGCTTTTCAGCTCATTAATGGAGTTCGTTCGATGGTGCTCACCTCTGCCCGGTGCCGTGCCGCGACCTTGTCGCGAGGCCACGCGATTGCCGCCGTCAGCGCAGTGGCGCTACTTGCCGGCTGCGCCGTCGGACCCGATTTCGTCGCGCCCCAGGCGCCGCCGACCAAGGACTACGAGTTCGGCGGAATGCCGCAGCCCGGCGTGGAGAACGCGGCCGACCCGCAGCAGCGCTTCAGCATGGGCCAGAAGATCTCCGGCGATTGGTGGCAGCTGTTCCATTCGGCGCAGCTTGACGGAGTGCTGCAGCAGGCGATCGCCGGCAACCAGACGCTGGTCACGGCGCAGGCGAACGTGGCGCAGGCGCAGCAGGGCATCGCCCAGGCCAGCGGCGCGCTGTGGCCGCAGGTGGACTTCGCCGCCGGCGCCCATCGCGAGCGTGTCAATCTGGCGGCGGTCGGCATCAACGGCCAAAGCCAAGCCCCGATCATAAACCTGTTCTCCATCGGCCCGACGCTGAGCTATGCGGTCGATCCCTTCGGCGGCAACCGGCGGCGGGTCGAGCAGCAGGAGGCGACGACGCAGTTTCAGGAATACCAGCTCGACGCCGCCTATCTCACGCTCACCGGCGGAGCGGCGACCCAGGCGGTGCAGATCGCCTCGGCGCGCGCACAGATCCAGGCGGTGGGCGCCATCATCGCCGATGACGAGCGCAATCTCGCCCTGGTGAGCAGCCAACGCCAGGCCGGCGAGGCGACGCAGCTGGAGGTGCAGCTCGCCGAAAGCCAGCTCGCCGCGGATCGGACCTTGCTGCCGCCGCTGCGGCAGCAAGTAAGCGTCGCCCGTCATGCGCTGGCGATCCTCGTGGGCCAGGCGCCCGGCGATTGGGCGCCGCCGGATTTCGACCTCGCCGAATTCACGCTGCCGCAGGATCTTCCGGTGACGCTGCCCTCCGAGCTGGTCCGCCAGCGCCCGGACATCCTCGCCTCCGAGGCGCAGCTGCACGCGGCGAGCGCCGCGGTCGGCGTGGCCACCGCGCAGCTCTATCCCAACCTCACCCTCACCGCCTCCTTCACGCAGGAGGCACTGAAGCCGTCGACCCTGTTCAACCCCGCCAGCAGCCTCTTTGACGTCGGCGCCAATTTGCTGGCGCCGGTCTTCCACGGTGGCGCGCTGCGGGCGCAGAAGCAGGCGGCGGTCGATGCCTTCGACGCAGCGCTCGCCACCTACAAGCAGACCGTGCTGACCTCGTTCGGGCAGGTTGCCGACACACTCCAGGCGCTGGCGCATGATGCGGAGCTGCTCGAGGCGCAGCGTCGTGCGCTCGAATCGGCGGAAACCTCGCTGCGCCTGACGCGCACGACCTTCCGCTACGGCAATGTCGGCATCCTGCAAGTGCTCGATGCCCAGCGCCAAGCCGAGCAGGCCCGCCTCGGCTATGTCCGCGCGCAAGCGCAGCGCTATCTCGATAGCATCACGCTCTTCACGGCGATGGGTGGCGGCTGGCGGGAGTGGCAGGCGCAGACCGTGGCGGCCGGGACGGAGGCGAAGCCCAGCGCCACGCGCTGAGCCGCCGCGGGGTCCCGTCCCCGGCACCATCTTGCCTATTTCCGCCGCGTGCCAATTCCGTCAAAGTGCTGTCGGCTGTGGCAAGGCCGGCATGCATCGGGGAGGGCAGGAGATGACGGTACGCAATCCGGCGCGCGAGCGCCTGGCCAAGGGCGAGTTGGCGCTCGGCATCGGGCTGCGCCAGGCACGCACCGTTGACATCGCCGCCGTGATGGCGACCTGCGGCTTCGACTGGCTGTTCATCGACCTCGAGCACGGCACCATGCCGCTCGACATCGCGGTGCAGATCTCCTGCGCCGCGCTCACGGCCGGTATCACGCCGCTGGTGCGGGTGCCGTCGCGGCAATACCCACTGGCGACGCGGGCGCTCGATGGCGGCGCGCTCGGCATCGTCATGCCGCATGTCGACACGGCGGAGGAAGCCAAGGCCATCGTCGACCATCTCAAATATCCGCCGCTCGGCCACCGCTCGGTCGCCGGCGGCCAGGCCTATCTCGGCTTCCGGCCAGTGCCGATCGCCGAGGCGACGCGGACCATGAATGCCGAGACCCTGGTCGTGGTCATGCTGGAGACACCGCAGGCGATCGCCAATGCCGATGCCATTGCCGCGGTTCCCGGTGTCGACGTGTTGCTCATCGGCACCAACGATCTTGCCATGGAGATGGGCATTCCCGGCGAGTTCGGCCATGCCGAGATCGCGCGCGCCTATGAGCGCGTCATCGCTGCTTGCCGCCGGCACAATAAATCGCCGGGCATGGGCGGCGTCTATGTCGAGGATCTGCTGGCGAAATACATCGGTCTCGGCATGCGCATGATTCTCTCGGGCAATGATCTCAGCCTGATCATGGCGGGCGGCAGCCAGCGCACCAAATTCCTGCGCCGCTGCAATTGACGCGGGCGATCGAGCGGGGAAAGGCAAGATGAGCCCGAGGGCATGGACGGCCGCCCTGGCGCTGCTGGCGCTCGCGGCCGCGCCGGCGGCGGCCGACAACGCGCCGGGCGTCACCCCGACCGAGATCAAGATCGGCCAGACGATGCCTTATAGCGGCCCGGTCACCGCCTTCGGCACGCTCGGCAAGGGCGAACTCGCCTTCTTCACCATGATCAACGATCAGGGCGGGGTGAACGGCCGCAAGATCCGGCTGGTG